>NZ_JBHUZM010000003.1:0-145955 GCF_042667665.1 Streptomyces sp. NPDC057307
GCCGGGCCACCGGCACAAGGGGCCGGTTCAGCCGCCCCGGCGGGCCTGCTTCACCTCGCGGTCGATCGCCCAGGCGTCGGCGACCGGTCCGAGGTGCCCGAGCTTGTCGGGGTTGATCACCGAGCGGATGGTCTGGATCTGCCCGTCGAGGACATCGAGGGCCAGGATGACGAGCACCTTGCCGTCCCGGTCGCGGAAGATCGCGCCGGGCTGGCCGTTGATCTCGTGCTGCTCGCACGTCACGTCGACCCGGATCAGCCAGGGGAACACCGTGCCCAGCAGCCGGGAGACGTTTGTGGCGCCCGCGACGGGCTTGGCCAGCTGCGGGGCCTTGCCGCCGCCGTCGCCGACCATCCGCACATCCGCGGCCAGCAACTCCTGGAGCCCGTCCACGTCGCCGTCCTTCAGCGCGTCGAAGAACCGCGTCGCCAGCTCCTGCCGTTCCTCGCGGTCCGCCGCGAACCGCGGCCGCCCCGCCTCCATGTGCCGCCGCGCCCGGACCAGCAGTTGCCGGCACGCCGCCTCCGAACGCCCCACGGCCGCCGCGACCTCGTCGTACTCGAAGGCGAACACCTCCCGCATCAGGAAGACCGCCCGCTCCGACGGGCTGAGCCGCTCCAGCAGCAGCAGCGCCGCCATGGACACCGAGTCGGCCAGCTCCAC
The DNA here is from genome assembly GCF_042667665.1 of Streptomyces sp. NPDC057307. NCBI lineage: Bacteria > Bacillati > Actinomycetota > Actinomycetes > Kitasatosporales > Streptomycetaceae > Streptomyces > Streptomyces sp. NPDC057307. The sequence goes on from NZ_JBHUZM010000003.1 coordinate 664, forward strand.
CGAACGCTCCGGGTCCTGATACGGATCGCTGAGCAGCGGCTCGGGGAACCACGGGCCCACATAAGCCTCGCGCCGCACCCGCGCGGAGCGCAGCACGTCGATCGAGATCCGGGTCACCACGGTCGACAGATACGCCTTGGCCGACGTGGGCCGGGCCGACGAGCCGTCGAAGCGCAGCCAGGTCTCCTGCACCGCGTCCTCGGCCTCGGTCACGCTGCCGAGTATCCGGTAGGCGATCGAGAACAGCAGGGGCCGCAGCTCCTCGAACTCATCGACCTTGCTCACGTCTGAAGCTCCTTCCGTGTCAGTGGAGTTGTCCGGGTTCGTAGTCGCCGGCCGGCTGACGCGTGATGATGTTCAGCCGGTTCACCGCGTTCATGAAGGAGACCAGGATCACCAGGGTGGTGAGCTGCTCCTCGTCGTAGTGCTTGGCGGCGTACACCCACACCTCGTCGCTGACCCCCTCGGCCGCGTCCGCGACCCTGGTCCCCTCCTCGGCCAGCTCCAGCGCGGCCCGCTCGGCCTCGGTGAAGACCGTGGCCTCGCGCCACGCCACGACCAGGTTCAGCCGGGCCGACGTCTCGCCGGCCGCGGCGGCCTCCTTGGTGTGCATGTCTATACAGGCGGCGCAGCCGTTGATCTGGCTGACGCGCAGCGCCACCAGCTCCTGCGTCACGGCCGGCAGCGGCGATTCCTTGAACGCCTTGCCGGTCGACATGAAGTACTTGAGGACCTTGCTCGCGGTCGGGCTGGTGAAATAGTTCAGTCGCGCGTCCATGGTGCGCTCCTCCGGGTCGTCGCTCGGTGCCTACATTCCCTGAGACGAGACGGCGCGGTCCCCTGTGACATGGCCGCGTGACGGATCTGCCGGACGAGCCGGGTCAGCCGGTGCGGCGCAGGGCCTTCTCGCGGCGTTCCGACACGCTCGAACCCGACTCGCGCCGGGCCGTGCGGCGCAGTACGAGGGGGGCGAGCGCCAGGCCGAGTACGGCCCAGAGGCCGAGTACTCCGGCCGTCTCCCACGGGCGCCAGGACCCGCCGATCTCGGCGGTGACCGCGGCGTCCGGGAGGAGGGCGGAGCGCATGCCCAGGCCGAGCCAGTAGATCGGGGTGGCCTGGCCGAGCCACTGGACCCATTCCGGCAGCGAGGTGAGCGGGTAGAAGACGCCGGAGATCGCGATCATGGCCAGCATCGGCAGCTGGATGAGTCCCTGGCCGCGGGCGCCGGTGAGCACCGAGCCCAGGATCGCGCCGATGGGGAGGGTCGCGGCCATGCCGAGGAGCAGGATCCAGGTCACCGTGAGCCAGGATCCGGCGTCGCCGGCCGCGAGGCCGTCGACGATGAGCAGGCCCGGGATGAGCAGGATCGCGAGGTCGGCGAGGAGACCGCCGCCGACCGTGACGACCTTGCCGATCAGATAGGCGGGTATGCCGTCGGGCGTCGCCTTGGCGCGCAGGAGGGTGCCGTCCTCGCGTTCGGCGGCGAGGATCTGGCTCATGGAGACCATGCCCATCGCGGCGTTCATGCCGAGGATGCCCGGCAGGGCCAGGGTGCCGAGCAGGAGCCCGCCGGTGCCGAAGGCCGAGTCCCGCAGGAAGTACAGCACCGTCAGCATCAGGGTGGGCCAGAGCAGATGGGACAGCAGTTCACCGCCGTTGGTGAAGGACTGCCGCAGTTCGATCAGGCCGCGCGAGCAGCCCACGCGGACCGTGCCGGTCGTCGTGTTCATCGGGCCGTCTCCTCCTCGCGTACGAGTGCCAGGTAGGTGTCCTCCAACGAGGCCCGGCGGACCTCCAGTTCGGCTATCTCCGTGCCGTACCGGGCGAACAGGTCGCGGACGAAGCCGGTCGAGTCGGTGGTCGTCCGCGTGTGGTGGATTCCGTCGTGCGTCCAGCGCACCTCGTCCTCGCCCGCCACCTGGCGCGCCAGTTCGTCCTCCGTGCCGTCGGCGATGATCCGGCCGCCGACGAGGACCACGACGCGGTCGGCGAGTTTCCCGGCCTCGGCCAGGTCGTGCGTGGTGAGCAGGACCGTCGTCGCGTGGTCGTGGGCCAGGCGGCGGACGAGGTCGTGGAACTCGCGCCGCGCGCCGGGGTCGAAACCCGCCGTCGGCTCGTCCAGGAAGAGCAGTTCGGGGCGGCCGACGATGCCGATCGCCACGTCCAGCCTGCGCCGCTGTCCGCCGGAGAGGGTCTTGATCTTCTTGCCCGCGTGCGCCGTGAGACCGACCGCCTCGACCAACTCGTCGGTGTGCCAGGGGCGTCGGACCTGGTCGGTGGCGTACGGGGTGTAGTACGTGCCGAGGTGGGCGAGCAGTTCGCGCACCCGCCAGTTGCCGTGGTCGCGCCAGGACTGGAGGACCACCCCGAGCCTGGCCCGCCAGCGTTCGTCGCCGTGCGCCGGGTCGGAGCCGAGTACGTCGACACGGCCCGCCGACCGCATCCGGAAGCCCTCCAGGATCTCGATCGTGGTGGTCTTGCCCGCTCCGTTCGGGCCCAGCAGGGCCAGCACCTCCCCGTGGCGCGCCTGGAACCGCACATCGCGCAGCACGTCGTTCGCGCCGTACCGCATGCGCAGCCCCTCGACATCGAGTACGACTCTCTCGCCGGTCGTCACATCGGACCCCCTTGCCGTGGATATTTCGACAATCGCGAAAGCTACGTTGCGTTTCATGGGCCGTCAAACGCAATTGCAATGGTGGTGACGGTGAATGCGACTGGAGTTTCTGGGAGAGATCGTTGCAATGAGATGACGGTGAACGCATACTGGACCGACCGTTCACCGACGAACCACCAGGGAGGCGAGGACGGATGCCGGGAGGCAGGCTGACGCACGAGGAACGCCGGGACATCGCCGCCGGACTGGCCGAGGGGCTGGGCTACGCCGAGATCGCCAGACGCCTCGGCAGGCCCACCTCGACCGTCAGCCGGGAGGTCGCGCGCAACGGCGGCACCGACGGCTACCGGGCGGACCGGGCACTGCGGGCCACCGCGCGGCGGGCCCGGCGGCGCGCGCCCACGCTCCCGGCGTCGAGCCCCCAAGACAGCGACAGCGACGAACTGCGGTGTTTCGCGGAGCAGTTCGGGGCCGTGCTGGTCGAGACCGGGCTCCCCGGCATGGCGTCCCGCGTCCTCGTCCGGCTGTTCCTCACCGACTCCGGGGGCCTCACCGCCGCCGACCTGGTCGGGCGGTTGCGGGTCAGCCCCGCGTCGGTCTCCAAGGCCGTCAGCTATCTCGAACGCCTGGAGGTGGTCCGGCGCGAGCGCGATCCCCGGGGGCGGCGCGAGCGGTACGTCGTGGACGACGACGTCTGGCTGCGGGCCTGGACGCGCGACACGCGTTCGACGGCGAACTGGGCGGACACCGCCCGGCGGGGCGTCGGCGTCGTCGGCGCCGACACCCCGGCCGGGGCGCGGCTCGACCGGATGAGCCGGTTCTTCGCGACCCTCAGCGAGGACATGGCGAGCGGTCCCGCCGGTGTCGAGGACGCGCTGACGCTGCTCGCGGCGCTCATGCACACGAAGGCGCCCCCGGATGCCGAGGCGCTGGCCGCAGGGCTCGGCTGGTCCGCCGAGCGCGTCACCGAGGCCCTGCGGCACGCCGGACCCGACCGGCTCGGCCCGGACCAGCGCGCCGCCCTGACGACGTGACACGCGGGCGGTGACCCGAGCCGTCCGGAGACCGTATTGACGGGAGCGTCCCCAAAGGCCACATTGATCCGGGGGCAGGGGGAAACGGTATGGCTCTTGGGGAGGGCTGCCCGACGCCGTACGCCGCGCTGGAATCGGCCATGCGGCGGCGTCTCGGCAGAGAGTGCCTGTACGTGCCGTCGTGCCGGCTCGGGCTCTATGTGACGCTGCGCCACTGGTGCCCGCCCGGCGGCCGGGTGCTGATGTCCCCGGTCAACGACGACGTGATCATGTTCGTGGTGCTCGCGGCCGGACTGCGCCCCGTCCAGGCGCCGTTGAACGCGCGGGACGGGTCGATCGACCCGGCGGCCGTACCGGACTCCGACTGGCGCGGGCTGTCCGCCGTACTGACCACGAATCTGTACGGGAATCCCGACCCGGCACCCGAACTGCGCGCCCGCTGCGACGCGTTGGGAATCCCGTTGATCGAGGACGCGGCCCACGCCATCGGCAGCGAGGTGGCCGGCCGGGCCGTCGGGACCTTCGGGGACGCGGCCGTGTTCAGCCTCTCCAAGCATGTGGGCGCCAAGACCGGCGGGTTCCTCGCCGTGGCCGACCCCGCCCTCCGTACGGAACTGGCGGCGGCCCGTGACGCGCTCCTCGAACCGTCCCGGCTCACCGCCGAACTCGCCTACGCCCTGCGGCCGTACGCGGAGGCCGGGGTGCGCGGGCTGCGGCTGGTGCGGGCCGCGCGCGGCCTGCTGCGCGCGGCCGGGGCCGAGGAGCGCCGGGGCATCCGGATGGAGCTGCGGCCGGGTGAGCTGAAGGAGGCGCTGACCGAGGGGCGGGGGCTGGGCGGCTTCGACTCGTGGGTACGGGTGGACATGCACCGGTACCGCGTCACACCGGGCCGTGTCCGGCTGCGGCGCACCGAGCGGCTGCTGTCCGGGCTCGATCCGCTGCTCGCCGCCCACCGGGCCGGTACGGAGCGGCTGTTGGCGAGTCGGTGGGCGGCGCCCGCGCCCCGGTCGGCCGTACAGCCGCTGTTCCGGGTGCCGTTGCTCGTCGCCGACCGGGACGCCGCCGTCGCCGCGCTCGCCCGGCGCCGGATCACCACCGGGTATCTGTACGACCCGCCGCTCGACGTGTACGCGGGTGACGTCTTCACCGACGCCTCGCCGCGTCCCGCGCCCGCCGCCTGGTTCGCCCGTCACGCGCTGCCCGTCGACCCGTTACGGGCGGACCGGGTGATCGCCGTACTGGACGCGTCGGGGGCCGCGCCCGCCTCGCCCCCGGGGCACGGCGGTGACTGACACGGCGTGCAAGGACGAGGCGGCCGCCGAACGCGACAACAGCGACTCGATGTTCCGCAACGCGTACGCGCTGATGCTCTCCACCGGTGTCTCCGCCGCCCTCGGTCTCGGCTTCTGGCTGGTCGCCGCCCGCTACTACACCGAGGAGGCCGTCGGCCAGGGCTCCGCCGCCATCGCCGCCATGCGGCTGCTGGCCTCCCTCACCGCCACCACCATGATCGGCGCGGTGGTGCGTTACGTGCCACGGGCCGGGCGGGCGACCGGCCCGCTCGTATGGCGCGCGTACGCGGTCAGTTCGGCCGTCGTGTGCGTCGCCTGTGTGGTCTTCCTGCTGACGCTCGACCTGTGGGGCCCCTCGTACGCGCCGCTCAGCGGCGTCACCGCCGGGCTGGTCTTCACCGCCTCCTGCGTCGCCTGGGCGCTGCTCACCCTCCAGGACGGCGTCCTGACCGGGCTCCGCGAAGCCTTCTGGGTGCCCGTCGGCAACGCCGTCTTCTCCCTCGGCAAGCTGCTGCTCCTCGTCGCGTTCGCCACGGCGATGCCGGTGCTCGGCGTCTTCGTGTCCTGGGCGGCGGCCATCGCGCTGTCCGTACTGCCCCTCGGCTGGCTGGTGTTCCGCCGGCTCATCCCCCGGCAGTCCGCCGCCGACCGGGACCGCGAACCGCCGCGCCCGGCCGACATCGGGCGGTTCCTGGCCGGCGACTCGGTCGGCGCCCTGTTCAGCCTGGCGATGATCAACCTGCTGCCGGTGATGGTGGCCGTGCGCTTCGACGCGGCGCACAACGCGTTCTTCTACACCGCGTACACCGTGGGCGGGACGATGGAGTTCATGGCCATCAACATGGCCTCCTCCCTGACCGCGCACGCCTCGCACTCCCCCGAGCGGCTGGCCGAGGGCGTCCGGGGCGCGCTGCGCCGGATGACGGTGCTACTGGTGCCGGTGGTGCTGGTGCTGGTGGTCTTCGCCCCCCAGGTCCTGGCGCCCTTCGGCGCCGACTACGCCGAGCACGGCTCGACGGTGCTGCGCCTGCTGGCCGCCGCCGCGCTGCCGCGCGTGGTCGTGGAGCTGTACATCGGCGTGCTGCGTGTCCAGGGGCGCACCGGCATGCTCGCCGCCCTCCAGGGCGCCATGTGCGTGTCCGTCCTCGGCAGCGCGGTCGTGCTGCTCGGACCCGCCGGGATCTCCGGCGCCGGGCTGGCGATGCTGCTGTCCATGACGCTCGTCGCGCTGGTGGCGGCCCCGGGGCTGCGGTCGGCGCTGAGAAGGCCCGGCAGGGAGCCCGACACGGGCTACGGGACGACCTGGGCGCGTGAGGCCGCCGAGCGGCGGCGGCGTACCGGAGGCGGCCCGCTCGACGCGGCGGAGGAGGCCGCGTACCGGGCGGCGTGGGCGCGGCAGACCACGTATCCGCAGGGCGGGTACGACACGGCGACCCCGGCCTTCGGCCTGCCCGTGCACGTACCGAAACCCGCGCCCCGTACGGAGGCGGCTCCCCGGGAAGATCCACCGGCGCCCAGGCCCAGCGCGGGGCGTCCGTCGGCCGTGGTGCTGTGGCTGCTCCTGGCTCTCGCCACCGGCCTGTTCTGGACACCGCTGCGGGACGCGGCCGATCTCCGCCCCGGTCCCGCGTCGGGCGCCCAGCTCCTCGCCGCGCTGCCGCCGTTGACGCTCGGTGCCGGGGTCCTGCTGATCGTCGTCCAGTGCGCGGCCGTGGCGCTCGTACGGTCGCGTCCGCTCCTGCTCACGGCCGGTCTGCTGGCGCTGTTCGGCGCGCTGCACGGCGCGCCGCCGCTCCTGGGCGTACGGCCGCAGGCGGCGGCCGGCCCCTGGCACCGGCCGCTCGTCGACGTACTCGCCCAACCGCTCGACCGGGAAAGGGCGTTGGAGCTGCTGCCCGTCGTGCTGCAACTGCTCTGCCTGGGGCTGGCCGCCGTCGCGCTCCGGACGGCGGGCGCGGACGGGCGGATCGTCGCGGCGGCGGTCTGGATTCTCACGGTGGCGGGCTGGTCGGCGCAGCACGTGTTCGCGGCGGTCGCCGTCCCGGTGTCGGTGGGGCTGTTGGCGGTCGCGGTCGTCGCCGTACTGGCCCGTATCACCGCCCGTGGATCCCGGTCCCGGAGCTGAGCGTTTGCGAGTGTCCGATATGTGCGGTGAACTGAGTTATGTACGCCAAATCAGCTTCCTTCTGAGGGGATGATGGCATGACCACCGAGACCAACGCCCGTGAGATGACCAGGGACTTGGACGTCGACATCGAGGCGGTCCTGAGCCCGAGCGAAGCCGAAGGCACCTACCGCGACAGCCGGGAGAGCCTGGCGCTGGCACTCATCGGCGGCCAGGGAGGGCTTCTGCTCTCGCCGCCGACCCCGCGCCCGAAGAAGGGTTGACGGGAGAGTCGAATGGAGCAGTCAGGTACCCCTCCCCGCCTCGCGGGTGTGGTGCACGACCTCGCTTCAGAGGTGGTCTCCGTCCTTCGGGGCGGGGGCCACTCCTCTGTCGTGGGCGGCACCGTCGGCACCCTCGCGGACGACCAGCTTGGCTTGGCGGCGGTGCGCGTACTGGGCGCCGACGTGCTGCTGCCCAGCGTTCTCACCCGCCGTCGGCCGCTCCCGGACGACCTCGCCGTCTTCCAGCGCGCCGTCGTCACCTTCGCCCCCGGCGCCGCGTCGTCCGAGACGACGGTCTGGAGCCACTGGGCGATGACACAGGCGCTGCACAGGCTGGACCTGTCCGCAACCGGAGTCGGCTCGGTGCCCGACGCGTCGTGGCTGGACGCCCTGGAGTGGCCGCAGCTGACCCATCAGCTGTCCCTGCTGGGGTCGCTCGCCCTGCCCGGCGCCGATTCGGGCGTCGCCCAGGTCGCCGCCCGCAGGCCCGTGGACGTGGCGCGGGGCTTCGTACGTGCCGTACGGCGCCGCGACTGGCTCCAGGCGGCCGGCGCCGGACGCTGGCTGAGCGTCATCGACGGAGTCCCCGACACCCTCGGTCTGGACACCGGACTCGAATTCGTCGAGCAGATGGCGGGGGCCGACGCGCGAGTCGGCCTGCATGTGCACGCGGCGCGCCATATCCGGGCCGGAGGCCGGGGATGAACACGCCCGGGACCGCCGAGGCGCGGCAGCCGTCGGGCCGGACGGGAACGGCGCCCGAGTCGTGGGCGTCGTACGTCTCGCGGGCCACCCTGGAGTGGGTGCGCGGACACCAGGACTCCTTCCGGCTCCCGGACGACGTGCTGGACCCGCACACCGACGTCAACCGGACGCTGAAGCCGCTCGGCGAACTGGCCCAGCTCACCTTCTCGATCAGGGAGTCGAGCCACCCCGGTACGGACCGCCACCGGCACGCCTCGGCGCTGCTGGACTTCGCGTGGGAGCAGACCGGGCGGGGACAGCTCTTCCTGGAACTGCTGCGCGGTGAGCCCTTCACGACGTATCCGCTGGAGATCTACGCGCCCTTCGCCTCGGCGGAGCTGCGGCACCCGGGCTTCGAGGAACTCGCCGCGACGGTGTGCGGCACGCGCGGCTGGGGACGTATCGAGCAGGAGCCGAACCGGCGGCTGGGCGTGCTCAACTCCGAGCGGCGGGTGGGTTTTCCACCGTACGGGGAGGCGTCGGCGGCGCTCGCGCGCACCTGGCTCGGCGGTCTTCCGGAGCCGTGGACGTTCGAGCGGACGGCCGGTTACGGGCTGACGCATGTCGTGTTCCACCTCACGGACTGGGGCAACGCACCGGAGCGGATGCCCGCCGAACTGGGCGACTATCTGGCGGCCTGGCTGCCCGCGTGGCTGGACACCTGTCTGGAGGCGGAGCAGTGGGACCTGAGCTGCGAACTGCTCGCCGTCGCCGCCTGCATCCCTGACGGCACGTCATATACCGCGCTCGCGGGGACGGTCGAGTCCGGCTGGGCGCGGATCGCCGCCGTCCAGGACGCGGAGGGGGGCTTCCCGGAGGCCGGTACGGGGCTTCCGCACCAGCCGCCCAGGAACTTCGCGAACTGCTACCACTCCACGCTGGTGGGCGCTTTCGCCGCCACGCTGACCGATGTCCGTCTGCCGTCCGTACAGGGACTGCCGTCCGTACAGGGAGGCGTCGCATGAGCACCGACAGCACCGACAGCATGGAAGGCCCGGACGACACCGCCGGCCCGAGCACCGGTCATATGAAGCTCATCCACGGTGTCGGCGCCCACGCGATGGAGTGGCTGCACTCCCACCGCACCGGCTTCCGGCTCGAACCCGATGTCGATCCCGAGATCGGCTTCATGGAGCGCTTCAAGCCGATCGGCGAAGCCGCCATGATCTGCCAGATCCTCTTCCGGGAAGGGGTCGCGGGCTCGCGCCAGGCGTCTCTCGCACGCGGACTGCTGGACCACCTTTGGCGCGAGGGCCTCGACGGCGGCCGGTCGCTGGCACGCGGCCAGCGGCTGGAGCCGATCTCCCCCATCCCCTTCGAGGTCTACCTCCCGTTCAAGGAGATGGGCTACCAGGAACCGGAGACCGAACGCGCCGTCCGCCTCAACCACCGGCTCGGCAGCTGGGCGGCCCTGGAAGTCCTGCCCATGCGGCGGCTGGGCATCTCCGCGTACGAGAAGCGCTTCGGGCTGACGCCGAGCACCCCCTTCGAGGACGCCACCGCGCGCACCTGGCTCGCCCGCACACCCGAACCGTGGACCGTGGAGGGCCACATCGGGTACGACATCACCCACACCGTCTTCCACCTCACCGAATGGGGCCGCCGGCCGGCCGGGCTGCCGGCGGACATCGCCGACTACCTCGCCCTGTGGCTGCCGGTCTGGCTGGACGACTGGCTCGACCTGAAGCGCTGGGACCTGCTCGGCGAACTCCTCGTCGTGGACGCCTGTCTGCCCGAACCCACCTTCGACGCGCGGGTGTGGCGCGGCTTCGCGGCGGCGCAGCAGCCCGACGGCGCGATGCCGACCATGAACGAGATGCCCGAGGGCAGCCGGGACGACGTCTTCGACATGGTCTACCACCCGACGCTGGTCGCCGCCCTGGCCTCGGTCCTGGCCACCTCTCGCGCCATGGCGCGGCTGACGGCCCCCGCGGCGTCATGACGGGCGACGAGCTGACGAGCCAGGTCACCCAGGTCGCCCGCGCCGCGCTCGCCGGTACGCCGCACGACCGGCTCGACGCGGCGGTACGCGCGGTCGACGCCCCCGATGTCGTCTTCGCCGTCTCCGTGCACGGGCACCGCACGGTCCGCGCCTCGCCCGGCGCGGAAGGTCTGCGGTACGAGATCGGCTCCGCCTCCAAGACGTACGCCGGTCTGCTGCTGGCCCGCCTCGCCGGGACCGGCCGTCTCTCGTACGAGGACTCCGCCGCCGCCTGCTTCGGGTCCCGGCCGCCGCCGTCCGTCGCACCGGTCACGCTGCGGCATCTGATCACGCACACGTCCGGACTGCCCGCCCTGCCACGGGACTTCTACCGGCAGGCGCTGCCGCGCTGGTCGACCAACCCGTTCGCCGGATATCCCGCGCACCGGGTGATCGACGCCTTCCTGCGCGCACACCCGCGCCACCGGCCCGGTACCCGCTGGCGCTACTCCAACTTCGGAGTCTCCGCCCTCGGCCACGCGCTGTCGGCCGCCACCCGCACGGGCTGGGACGCGCTGCTGGAGGAACAGGTCCTTTCGCCGCTGGGGCTGACGGGTACGTCGACGCGGCCGGGCGGCTCCGCCACCGACGCCGTCGGGCACGCCGGGGACGGTGTGACCGAGGTGCCCCCGCTGCGTATCGGCGGCTTCGCGGCGGCCGGCGCGGTCCGGGCCACCCCGCACGATCTGCTCACCTTCCTGGAGGCGCATCTGCGGCCGGAGCGCACACCGTCGCTGGCGGACGCCCTGCACGCGGTACGCCGCCCCGTACTGCGCCGCGGGATCGGCAAGGCGCACACGCACACCCTGACCTGGTTCCAGCACCCGACGGACGACGGCCCGGCGTACTTCCACGGCGGGGCGACGAGCGGGCAGCAGGCGTTCCTCGGGTTCTGCCCGGGGACGGGGACGGCGGTGGCGGCGGTCGCCACGCGACGCTTCCGGCGGGCCGACGCGTTCGTGCCGACGGCCTACTCCGTGCTGTTCGGCGACTGAGGACCGCTACCGGGGCGGGGGCTGGCGGAAGTAGTCGTCACGGCCCGCCTCACGGTAACCCTCAAGCCCCGGGCCCTCGTTGACCGTCAGGTCGCAGTTGTCGCCCGGCACCGGTCTGTTCCACTGCACCAGGGCCTTCACCTCCGGCATCGTGCGCACCGTGTCGGGGATCCGCGCGTACCAGTCGCGCTGTCGGTCGGGGTCCGCCGGGTCCGGCACGGTGCCGAACTCGGCCAGCATCAGCGGTTTCTCGGCGGAGATGTTCGCCCGTAGCCAGTCGTAGGTGGGGCGCTGGCTACGGTCGAAGTCCTTCCAGTCCGTGGTGCTGTGGCAGAGGAAGTAGTTGTACTGGTCCATTCCGATCCAGTCGACGTAGTCGTCCCCCGGATACAGCGCCGCCATGTCGGCCTTGCTGCCCAGATAGCCGGAGACCGTCCACACCCACACGACGTTGTCGACGCCCAACTCCTCGAAGCGATCGCGCAGATGGCGGTACGCGGCGACGTACTGCGCCGGGGTGCCCGCGCCCTCCTTGATGCGGGCGTCGGCCTCCTGGTCGAAGGAGAGGAAGATCCGCTTGCCCTGTTCGTCGCCGTACTCCTTGATGCGGCGCGCCTGCGGGTCGATGATCTCCGCGTCGTGGCGACCGGACGCGACGTTCGCCCAACCCAGCTGGTCCTCGGTCCAGTTCTCGTGGTGCGGCTCGCGCCAGACCGTGGACTCCCAGGCCAGCATCAGCATCCGGTCCTCGCCCAACTCCCGCTCGTCGGGGGTGAGGAGCTGTCCGTCGAGTCCGGTGTTCGACATGTCGTGGTAGTTGTAGACGAGGTCGAGCCTGCGGCCGATCTTCTTCTCGAAGGCGTACACCGCCCTGGTGAGCGAACCGTCCGCCGGGCCGTCCTCCGCGTACGGGACGTACGCGCCCCACCACGCGCCGCACGGCGGCTCCAGCCGGTCCGTGGCGGCGCAGTTGTCCCCCGGCGTGTCCGACTCGGTGGCCCAGATCCCGAGCCCGGCGATGAGCAGTCCGACGGCGACCAGGACGATCACGGTGTACGCCTGCTTCTCGGCCTGGCTGAGCCGTGCCGCCATCAGCGGCCCCTCCGGCCGACGGCGCCGCGCGTGGCGGCGGGCAGCGGCAGTCCCGGCAGGGCGGCGGCGACGGTCGTGAGGGCCGCCAGCGTGATCAGGAGGGCCGCCGCCGAGAAGCCGCGCACCAGAAAGAGCGTGGTGGTGACGGTGACCGCGAGGGAGAGGCTGAGCGGCGCGGCGAGGGCGACCGCCTCGATGCGGGCGGCCGGGCGCAGCGGGCCGCGCTGCGGGTGCAGGAGCGCCAGGCCGGGGCCGAAGCAGACGAACAGCAGCACCGGGATCCAGCGCAGTGGTGAACCGCCGGGCAGCGCGGTCGCGGCGAGCGCGCCCCAGCCGGCGAGGGCCAGCGGTACTCGGAGCCGTAAATGATCGAAGGTCATGGACGGTCGCTCCCCGGGGCGGTGGTGTCCGCGTGTGGCCGGTACTGAAGGACGATGCCGTACGGGTGCTCCTCCACGGTCCGGAACAGCGGCGAGGCGGCGAGGCGCGACCGCAGGGTGTCGAAGCCGCCCGGTGGCAGGAGCCCTTCGCCGGCCGCGTAGATGTCCTGCGTGCGGGTGAGGATCACATAGGCGTCGGTGCCGGGCGGGATGCCGTCGGCCAGATGGCGCGCGGGGTCGGCCAGCATCCGTTCGTTCTCGGGGAGTTCCTGCTCGGCGAAGAACCAGTGCTCGACGTGGTCGTAGCGGTGCAGCGCCCCCGGGAAGGAGCCGGTGGTGGCGAGGATCAGGGCGCCGTCGGGTGCCCGGTCGCTGGCGCGGGTGACGAGCGCGGTCTCGGCGGGCGGGGTGTAGTACATCTTCTCCTTGCCGTAGTACGAGGGCAGGAAGCCGGCCAGCAGCACGAGGAGCGCCACGGGCAGCGCCGCGTGGAGGGTGAGCGCCCTGGCCCGTCTTCGGACCGGCCGTCCGTCGCCCGCGACCGCCGGGACGAGCGTCGCCGCCGCGAAGAAGGCGGCGCCCGGCAGCCCGAACAGATAGACGCGGAAGAGCATTTCGCCGCCGTAGTCGTTCACGACGAACAGCGGGACCGGCGCGATCGACACGAGCAGCAGCGGCAGCGCGGCGCGGACGAGCCGGCGGCGCAGGAGCAGGGCCGCGCCCGCCAGCGCGGCGACGGCGAGCACCATCAACACGTTGGCGCGACCGGCGAGTTCGGGGCCGGGGCCGGTGAGTTCACCGGCGTATCCGGCGCGTGAGTTCTGGGTGAGCTGGCCGAGCGAGTCGCGCAGGGTGCCCAGTGTCTCGACGAACAGCGGCCGGCCCATCGTCAGGTCCCAGGCCAGCATGATCAGCGCGGCGACGGCCAGCAGCCCGTAGTTGCGGTAGCGGCGGGTGAGGGTCAGCGCGAACAGCGAGACGCAGAGCATCACGGGTGTGAGCTGGTGCGAGGCGTTGACGGCCAGGATCAGCGGCGCGAGGACGGCCACCCCGACGGCGCGCTGCCGGGTGCCGGTGGGCGGCGGTACGGCGGCGGACGCCGGGTCCAGGAACGACCGGTCGCGGAGCCTGCCCGCCGAGCCCGGCAGCACGAAGTGCCGTAGCACGACGGTGATCACGGACAGATGCAGCAGATACGCGAAGCCCTGCGGCGACAGATAGTCCTGCCCGACCCAGTTGGCGAGCTGGAAGATCCAGACGGCGGTCCACACCAGCCGCCAGTCCTCGGTGAAGGTGCGGTAGAGCAGGACGAGCACCGGCGTCATCAGCAGACCGAGTGCGATCGGCGCCCAGTTGAGGAACACGGCCGCGCTGTCCACGCCGAAGGCGCGCACCAGTCCGCCGGTGAGGGTGAAGAAACCGGGCCACTGGTCGTAGGCGGACATGTTGCCCGACAGGGCGCCGTTCGGGCGCAGTTCACCGTTGAGGAGGAGCTGGTTGACGACGGCGTCGTGCTTGGACGCCCAGGGGTAGCGCACGGAGTCGTACAGCACGGCGGGCGGCGCCTTGAGGGCGACGAGGAGTGCGACGCAGTAGGTGGCGGGCCACCAGGGCGCGGTTCCGGCGCGGCGCAGGGCGGCCAGGAATCCGCAGGTGAGGAGCGCCAGCGCGAGGTAGAACGCGACGGGGAGACGGTCGAGGAGCCCGTAGTCGCCCATGGAGCGGAAGCCGACGCGCGGCAGGGCGTACGTCCAGAGGGCGGCCGCGGCGAGTAACGGCAGCCAGGAGAGGAGGAGTTGAGGGCGTAAGGGGCGAGGGAGCGCCCGGCGGGGCGGAGGGGACGGTGGTGGCGGGTGTGCCGGAGCCGGAGCCTCGGCCGGCGCGAGCGCGCGTGGTTGCACGGTGCGACTCCCCCCACCCCTGTGGTCGCGGCCGTCACGCCGCTGTCCCCTTCAGCGAATTATAGGAACTCTCTGCGCTTTTGCGTGGCTCTCGCACATCTCTGTTGCATACGAGGTCGCGAGGACTTCGGAGTCCTAGCCGGCGAACTGTGGTCCGCGCGCCACCGCGCGGGCCCTGCGGTAGAGGCGCCAGCCCACCGTCGCCGCCGAGTCCGGGAACGGCGCCGCCCTCGCGCCCTCCCCCGCCATCCAGGCCGCCACGTCCGCCACCGTGTGGCCGCGCCGCACGATGAGGCGGGCGATGCGGTACGGCTCGTCCGTCTCTGAGCTGAGCGCGTGGCGTACGGCGACGGCGGAGGCGTATCCGGCACGGCGCGCGGCCCCGCGTACGGCGCGGCTGTTGTAGCCGTGCGGGTAGGCGAGATGCGCCACCCCGTGACCGAGTACGTCTTCGAGCGTGGCCTTCGACTCCCTTAGCTCCCGGTCGAGTTGGGGCGCGCGGAGGGTGTCCAACTGCGGGTGCGTGACCGTGTGCGCGCCGATCTCCAGGCCGTGCCGCTCCAGCGACGGCACCTGGGCGAGCCTCATCATCGGGGCGGGCGGCAGCAGGCTGCCGCGTCCGGGGGTGAGGGCGCCGGTCGTGAGATACGCGGTGGCGGGCAGGGCGCGTTCGGCGAGGGCTTCGGCGGTCGGGCCGGGCAGATCGGCGAATCCGTCGTCGAAGGTCAGGACGACGGGGCGGGGCGGCAGCGGGGCGCCGGTCGTCAGCCGGTCGGCGAGCGCGCCGACCGGGACGGGGGTACGGCCGGTGGCGACGACCGCGTCCAGGTGTGCGGTGAACTGCCGTGGTGTGACGGTGAATTCGGCGATCCAGGCGGGCGGGTCGTCCATCACCGCGTGGTAGAGCAGCACCGGGACGCGTGCCGGTGCGGGGCGCGGCGGTGGGCGGCGTGTCATCGGCTCCCCCAGCGGGCCCTGGCATAGCCCAGCGGGCCGTACAGCATGCCTCGGCGCTCCAGCCGGGACAGCGTGCGCGGCCACGGGTGGCTCTGGGCGCCGTGCGCGCCCGGAGTGCCGGGAGTGCCGTGCGCGCCCGGAGTGCCGGCCGAACGCCCGTCCCGGTGGGCGGTGATGGCGCGGGCGTGGGCCAGGCCGCGCGGGAGCTTCGCGAGCAGCGCGGGCAGCAGGGCGGGGTGACGGCAGAGGACGGCGGTGAGGTACGCGGTGAGGCCGGCGCCGTAGCCGTACGCCTGGTTCCGCAGGTCCCTCCAGGTCTCGCGGTGGTGGTGCCAGACCAGCGCGTCGGGTGTGTAGCGCAGCCGGTGTCCGGCGGTCAGGATCCGGACGAACGCGTAGAGGTCGTCGCCGCCCCTGGCGGGGGTGCCGGTGCCGGTGGCGGGGTCGAAGCCGCCGACGGCGCGCAGCGCGGAGGCGCGGAACGCCATGTTGGCGCCGGAGCCGAAGCTGCCCGCCGTGAACGGGAACAGCGGTTCGTCGGCGGGCGGGGCGGCCGGGTCGTAGAGACGCGGGGCGAAGCCTTTCGCGAAGCCGCCGTGGCTCTCCAGGAGGACCTGCGCGGGAGTGGTGAGGCGGGCGGGGAGGATGAGGCCCGTGACGCAGCCGGTGCGGGGGTCGGTCGCGAACGGCGTGGTGAGCGCGGAGAGCCAGCGCGGGTCGGCGACGACGTCGTCGTCCGTGAAGGCGACGACGGGGCTGTCGGTGGCGGCGACGCCCGCGTTGTGGGCGGTGGCCAGTCCGGGCACCGGCTCGTGGACATAGGTGAGGCGGTCCGCGTAGCGGGCGTCGATCAGTTCGCGGGTGGCGGTCGTGACGGGCGCGTTGTCGACGACCACGACGTGGAAGTCCGGGTGGTCCTGCGCGAGGAGCGAGTCGAGCGCCCGGCCGAGGGTGTCCGCGCGCTCGCGGGTGGCGACGACGACTGTCGTACGGGGTGGTGGTGCGCCGGTCCGGCCGCACGACGGGCTTGTTCCGTACGGCTGTTGATCGTGGCTCGCGTGCTGCGCGCGGAAGGCCGTGGTGAGGACGGTTGCGGGGTCGGCGCCGTCCGGGACGGTGGTGAGGACGGTGGCGACGGGGCGGCCCCGGAGCCGTACGAGGGCGTAGACGGTGCCCGCGCGGACGGGCGGGCCGCCGGGGGCGGGAGTCAGTGACAGCACCGCCCCGTCCGCGCGGGCCGGGTCCAGGTGGAGGTCGAGGTCCAGGTCGAGGTCGGCGACGCAGACGTCACGCAGCGGTGATCGCGTCGTCGGCCGTGAGGACGTGCTCGGAGTGCTCGGAGTGCTCGGCATGATGCCTCCGCTCGTGTGGTGCCTGCCGGGTCACCGGTCCCGCAGTCGGCCCACCTGGTTCAGGGCGCGCTGCGCGTATCCGGCCAGCTTCGGCCGGTTCCGTACGAAGCTGTGCGCGCGGCGCGAGGGCTCGCGGCTGAGCCGGTACAGGGCCGCGCGTGGGCCGCGCCGTACCGAGGCCCCCTCGTACACCCGCAGGTCACCGGTCTTGAGCGCGTCCTTGTACTCGGCGGCGCCACGGCCCAGGTCGAGCAGGCCGATCCCGGCGCCGGCCGCCGCCTCGGCCATCCGCAGATGGAGGACGAGGCCCGGTGAGTACTTGGCGAAGTCGGTGTCGTACGCGGGGAACCAGCACGACAGGACCGTGCGTGAGCGGAGGCCGAAGTGCGCGGCGACCGGGCGGTCGGCGACGTACAGCACGGAGAGGACGCCGGAGCAGCCGGGCGTGCGGTCGGGCGTGTGGTCGGTCGCCAACTGCCTTACCAGCGTGCTGATCCACTCCTTGGCGAACCGGTCGCGCCGGCCCGTCCTGCGGTACTGGGCCGACTTCCACCCCATGAGCGTGTCGAGGGCCGCCGGGTCGCGCTCGTCGAAGACGAACCGGACCTCGCCGGCCTGCCGGGCGAGTCGGCGTTCCTTGGCGGTCGTCGTACGGAAGAACTTGGGCGATCCGGCACGCAGGACCGCCGCGTACGCCTCGTAGCCCTGGCCGATGTCGATGACCGGGGAGGCGAACTCCTCGGCGGCGTCCGGGACGAACAGCGGCTGGCCCGCTTCGAGGTTGTCGAACTCCCAGCTGGTGAGCGAGCAGGCGCGCAGCAACTCACCGGCCGTGACGGTGTGTTCGGGGCTCAGCACCAACCCCTGGCTGTCGGACACCCCGAACCCGATCGCGCGGCCCTGCCCCAACGGGCCTCGTTCGTACGGGAAGAAGCCGACGGGCACGCCCTCTCCGCCGGCCCCGCCTCCGCCTCTGATGACCGCGACCCGCGCGCCCGGCCGTACCCGGCCGACGGCGCGGGTGAACTCCGGCTCCATGAAGGGATTGGCGGGCGCGCCGGACAGCGCCCGTAACTCCCGCCAGCGCCCGATCTCCCCCGCGTCCAGCTCCCCCGGCCGCATCACACGGATGCGGGCGGCGGCGGCAGCACCACGTACGCGTACGTCGCTCAACTCGACCCCCCGGTCGCTCACCCCGCGCCGAACAGGACGGTACCGGCCCAAATCCCTCCGGTACAGGGCCAGTCGGCAATGTCATGACGGATACGAATCGCGGCCGACACGGCAGGTGAACCTGTACATGGGTCTGCTGGTGACGAGGGTGTCGGTGTGCGGGATGGGTTCACCCGGCGCGGCCAGCCCGTATGTCCCACCGGCCCCGTCCGCCGCGTGTGCGGATGGTGCCCGACCCGTACCGGCGTGTGACAGGAGTTGAGCAACTCCCGCCCGAATCAGCCACATTGCTCGTAGGATCTGGGTGCCCGCGATCACCCCATCGCGGGCCCGACGTGTCCGACGAGTCCTGGAAGGGGCCCGGTCTCCGTGCTAGCCGCCGTATTCACGCCTGTCGTGTCGGGGTCGACGTGTTGAGCCGGCCGGCGAACAGACGGAACAGACGGGCGGTGTGGTGGCTCGGAGCCCTCGTGCTCGCCGCCGTCGCCGCCCTGCTGATCGGCACGGTGTCCACGGCGGAGTGGCGGCAGGCGCTCGCGGGCGGCTGCGCGGCCCTGGCCGTGCTGCTCCTCGCCTGGGTACTGGCACTGCACCGGCGGTTGCGCGCGGAGCGTGCCGACCGGGACCGGGAGCGGCGGACGGCCGCCGCGCGAGGCGCCGAGGTGGCCCATCTGGCGGCGGTACGCGTCCCCGCCATCGCCGAACGGGTGCGCGCGGGAAGGCGGTTGGACGGTGTCCCCGGCCCGGTCGCACCCGAGGCCGACACCGGCGAGGACTTCGCACAGGCGCTGGCCGCGGTGGTCACCGCCCTCGGCTCGGACGAGGGTGTACGGCGCGAGCGCGGGCTGCGCGACTCGGTCCAGACGGCCTTCGAGTCGGTCGCCCGCAACATGCACGCGATGGCCACGGTGCAGCAGCAGGTACTCGACCGCGTGGAGCGCGCCATCGACGACCCGCGCCTGATGGCGGACGTGATGAAGGCCGACCACGCGGCCTCGCAGATGACCCGCAAGGCCCAGACGCTCCTCGTGATGTGCGGGATCTGGCCGGCCAGGCGCGAGTCGCAGCCGGTCTCGCTGTACGACTGCGTGCGCGGCGCGCAGTCGCGGATCGTGGAGTTCGGGCGGGTGGAGGTGCACGGCGGGCAGACGCTGTTCGTGGTGCCGCCGGCCGTCGAGGGGCTGATGCACGCGATCGCCGAACTCCTGGAGAACGCGACCGTGTTCTCGCCCTCCCGCACCCAGGTGATCGTGACGATCCGGGAAGTCGGCGCGGGAGCCGTCGTGGAGATCGACGACGCGGGCCTCGGGATGCCGCCGGACGTACTGCACCAGGCGATGTCCCAGCTCAGGGACGAGCTGGACCTCACACGGCTCGGCGCCGTGCCGAGGCTGGGGCTGGCCTGCGTGGGGCGCTGGAGCCGGGAGATGGGCTTCAACGTGGAGCTGACGGGGGCGTCGGCGTACGGCGGGACCCGGGCCGTCACCTTCGTACCGCACCGTCTGCTGACCGAACCGCTGTCGCACTTCCCGGCGGAGCCGGCGCGGGTCTCGGCGGACACGTCCCCGGCCGGTGACGAGCCTGAGCACGAGCGGCCGGCCACCGCTCCCGTACGCGCCGAGGAAGCGCCCGGCGGGCTGCCCCGCCGCCGCAGCCGGCGACGGGAACCCGCCACCACGACGGGGCAGGACCGGGCGACCGCGGCAGGTCAGGACCGAGCGCAGGAACAGGCACCACAGGCGTCGCGGGAGCAGCCCGCACAGCAGGCACGGCCCGACGCCGAATGGACCCCCGAAGCGGCACGCGCGTCGATCACCAGCGTGGTGTCAGGCTCGCGTCGTGGCCGCGCGGCGGCCGTCCAGGACACCGAAGTGCCCGACCAACACGACGGAGGCCGGCAGTGACCGGAAGAGTGACCGGAACGATCTCCCGACTCCCCGACCTCGGGTGGATGCTCCGCCCGCTGACCGAGATCCCGGGCGTGCGACACGCCGTGGTCGTCTCGGAGGACGGCCTGCGGCTCGGCCACGCGTCGGCCGAGAATCTGAAGGGCCCCGTGTCCGAACTGAGCGTGGCCGAGGCCGAATCGCTCGCCGCCGCGTCCGCCGCGCTGACCATGACGGGCCGGTCCACGGCGGGGCTGCTGTTCGGGGGCGGCTCCGACGTACGGCAGTTGATGCTGGAGTCCGACCAGGGCTTCGTCCTCTTCACCTCGGCCGGTGTGGGTGCCCAGCTGGGCGCCGCGACCGAGACCGACGCCGATGTGGGCCTGGTGGCCCAGCAGATGCAGCTGCTGGTCGTGAAGATCGGCAGCCACCTGAGCAGCCACCCCCGGGATCCGGTGAGCCCGTCGTCATGACGGAGCGTCCCGACGACCGGACCACCACGTCGGCGATACGCCCGTACGTGATCACCGGTGGCAGGGCGGACGCCGGAGTCGAACCACTGTCCTGGGAATCGCTCGTGGTGGCCAGGGAGACGGTCCCGCCGACGACCCTTCAGCCGGAGCACCGCACCATACTGACGCACTGTCAGGGGCTGCTCTCGGTGGCCGAGGTGTCGGCGCATCTCGGCCAACCGCCCTCCGTGGTGCAGGTGTTGCTCGCCGACCTCATCGACTGGGGACTGATCGTGACCCGCCCGCCCATACCGCCGGCCGAACGAGCCGATGTGACCATGCTGAGAAAGGTCCTCAATGGCCTCGAAAGCCGCCTCTGAGTCCTCGGTGGCCGGGGCGCGGGACGTGGCACCGGACGCGGTGCCCGACGGGGCGTCGAAGTCGGTCCCCGACGTGATGCCCGACTCGGCGCCGGCCGCCGCCGGGAAATACGTCAGGTCCAGCGTCGCCGGCGCGGCGAAGATCATGGTCGTCGGGCCGCTGGGCGTCGGCAAGACGACGTTCATCGGTACGGTCTCCGAGATCAAGCCGCTCAGTACCGAGGCCGTGATGACCCAGGCCGGCGCCTCGGTCGACGTGACCGTCGACCGGACCAAGGCCACCACCACCGTCGCCCTGGACTTCGGCCGGATGACGATCGACGGCGAACTGGTCCTCTACCTCTTCGGTACGCCGGGGCAGCAACGTTTCCTCCCCGCCTGGCGCGATCTGGCGCGGGGCGCGCTCGGCGCGCTCGCCCTCGTGGACACCCGCGATCTGACCGCGTCCTTCGACGCGCTGGGCCATCTGGAGGATCTGGGGCTGCCGTTCGCCGTCGCCGTCAACGTCTTCCCGGGCAGCCCCGTGCACAGCGACGGCGAGCTGCGCGCGGCGCTCGACCTGCTGCCGCAGACACCGCTGGTGACCTGCGACGCGCGGGACGAGCGGTCCTCGGTGATGGCGCTGATCGCCCTCGTACGCCACCTCCTCCTCGCCGCCGAGTCCTCATGACGCCGGAGTCCACATGACCACGCCCGCCCCCACTTCCCCTTCCGCCCCTACTTCTCCTTCCATCTTCGCCGCCCCGCCCGCGACGGCCATCTACGGAGAACAGCTCGACGGCGACCGGATGCCGCTCCTGTACGAGCAACTGCGCGCCGATCACGGCCCGGTGGCCCCGGTCACCGTCGCGCCCGACATCACGGCCTGGCTGGTCCTCGGCCACCGCGAACTGCTGCGGCTGACCCGCGAGGAGCAGGACTTCTCCCACGACCCGCGCCGCTGGCGCCAGTTGCGCGAGGGCCGGGTGCCCGCGGACTCGCCGATCCTGCCGATGGTGGGCTGGCGCCCGGCGCTGCTGTACGCCGACGGGCAGCAGCACCGCCGGATGCGGGCGGCCGTGTCGGACGCGCTCGCCCGGATCAACGGGCACGAACTGCGGCGCGGCGTAAGGGCGACGGCAGAGCGGCTGATCGCCGAGTTCGCCGACGGCAAGCGGGCGGATCTGGTGTCGGACTACGCGCGCAAGCTGCCGCTGATGGTGATCACCGGCCTGCTCGGGCTCGACGAGCCGACGGGCCAGAAACTGGTGAAGGCCATCGCGGGGCTGGCCGTGTCGAACGCCGACTCCGCCGACGCGAGCAAGCGGATGGGCGCGATCCTGCTCGCCCTGATCGAGGAGAAGCGCCACCGGCCCGGCAACGACGTGACGTCCGCGCTGCTGCACCATCCGGCGCGGCTGACGGACGAGGAGGTGCTGCACAACCTGGTGGTGATGTTCGTCGCCGGCAACCAGACGACGGTGAACTGGATCGCCACCACGCTGCGCATCCTGCTGTGCGACCCGGCGTTCCGGTCCTCGCTCAGCGGCGGTCATCTGAGCGTCGACGACGCGCTGGACCTGGTGCTGTGGCGCTTCCCGCCGACGCAGAACTTCCCCGCCCGGTACGCCACCCGCGACCTGCGGTTCGGCGACCAGGACATCCGGGCGGGGGACATGCTGATCCTCGGTCTGGCGGCGGCGAACGCCGACCCCGACATCCTGCCGGAGGACGGGGTACCCGTCGTCGGCAACCGTTCCCATCTGGCGTTCGGGGCCGGGCCGCACACCTGCCCGGCCCAGGACCCGGCCAGGCTGATCACCCGTACCGCGGTCGACACGATCAGGCACCGGTTGCCGGATCTCGAACTGGCCGTGTCGGAGACCGAGTTGGCCTGGATCAAGTCGCCCTGGAGCAAGGGCCTGGCGGCCCTTCCCGTCCGCTTCACCGAACCGCAGTTGCCGCGTGGACCGCACGCGCCGCGGAGTTGAGGAGAGCCCTGTTGAGCCCCGAGCCGAGCACGTCCCCCGCCACCACCACACCTGACACTTCCGACACGTCCGCCACCGCACCGCACCGGATGGATCCGGCCGGCGGCTGTCCGCACGCCGCCAACGCGCGGCTGCTCGCGCGCGGCGCGGTGGCCCCCGTCGTACTCCCCGGTGACGTCGAGGCGATGGCGGTCATCGGGCACGACGCGCTGAAGGAGTTCCTGTCGCATCCCGATGTCGCGAAGGGCGCCGCGCACTTCACGGCGCTGCGGGAAGGGCAGATCCCCGACGGATGGCCGCTGAAGACCTTCGCGACCGTGCAGGGCATGACGACGGCGGACGGCGACAACCACCGGCGGCTGCGCTCGCTGGTGAGCAAGGCGTTCACGTCACGGCGGGTGGAGGCGCTGCGCGGGCGGGTGGAGGAGGTGACGGCGGAGCTGCTGGACAATCTGCCGGCGGCGGCCGGCAAGGGCAGCGCCTCCGGGGCGGACGTGGTGGGGGCGGACGTCGTGGGGGCGAAGGCCACCGGGGCGAACGTCGTCGAGGCGAACGTCGTCGGGGCGAACGTCGTCGATCTCCGCGAGCACTTCGCGATGCCGCTGCCGATGGGCGTCATCTGTGAACTGCTCGGTGTGGACGCGGAGTTCCACGACCAGCTGCACCATCTGTCGAACCAGATCGTCGCGACGGACATCGCCCCCGAGGACGCGATGGCCGCCAACCGGGACATCGTGGCCGTACTGAGCACGGTGGCCGCCTCCCGTACCGCGAATCCCGGCGACGACCTGACCAGCGCGCTGATCGCGGCGCGCGAGGAGGACGGCGACCGGCTGAGCGGACAGGAACTCATCGGCACCCTGCTGCTGATGATCATCGCCGGGCACGAGACGACACTGAATCTGATCACCAACGCGGTGCGCGCGCTGTGCCGCCACCGCGATCAGCTCGAACTGGTCCAGTCGGGCAAGGCGAGCTGGTCGGACGTGGTCGAGGAGACCCTGCGCTGGGACAGCCCGGTGAGCTTCTTCCCGTTCCGCTACCCGACCCGGGACCTGACGGTGGACGGCACGGTGATCCCGCAGGGCACGCCGGTCCTGGCGGGCTACTCGGCGGCGGGCCGGGACAAGGCCGCGCACGGCGAGGACGCGGACGTCTTCGACCTCACCCGGTACGCCACGGGCTCGGCCACCCGCCATCTCTCGCTCGGGCACGGTGCGCACTTCTGTCTGGGGTCGTCGCTGGCCAAGATGGAGGCGACGATCGCGCTGGAGCGGCTGTTCACGCGCTTCCCGGATCTGGATGTCGCGGTGACGGAGGCGGAACTGCCGCGTCACGCGAGCTTCGTGGGCAACAGCGTGCAGCAACTTCCGGTGTCGTTGGGCTAGTTGCCGATGTACGTCACACGGTAGCGGGATGACGGCCCGTCAAGAACTTTGGTCCATACCAACGCCTTGACGGCCTCTCCCGCCCTCCCTTAAATCAAGTATTGAAATAACTGTGCCCAATCCGTGCCCGACCTGTGCTCCACCGCCCTGAATGTCATGAGCATGCCCCCACGAGAAGCGAAGTGATGACCTGTGCGAACCCCCCTGCGGCGTCGTGTGACGCTGTACGCCATGGCCCTTCTCACCTGTACGAGCCTGGCCACGGCCGTGCCCGCCGGAGCGGCCACGCCCTCCCCGGAGCCCCGTATCAGTGCCGCGAGTGACACCAACGGCACGAAGGCGGCCAAGGCCGTGACGTTCGACGAGAACTTCGACGGTCCCGCCGGATCGGCCGTCAACGGCAGTAGATGGCAGATCGAGACCGGCGACAACGTCAACAACCACGAGCGGCAGTTCTACACGGCGGGCAACAACAACGCCGCCCTCGACGGCCAGGGCAATCTCGTCATCACCGCCCGCAAGGACAACCCCGGCAACTACCAGTGCTGGTACGGCCGGTGTGAGTACACCTCGGCCCGCCTCAACACGGCCGGCAAGTTCACCGCGCAGTACGGCCGCGTCGAGGCCCGCATGAAGATCCCGCGCGGGCAGGGCATGTGGCCCGCGTTCTGGATGCTCGGCGACAACATGGGCCAGGTCGGCTGGCCCAACAGCGGCGAGATCGACATCATGGAGAACGTCGGCTTCGAGCCCAACACCGTCCACGGCACGCTCCACGGCCCCGGCTACTCGGGCTCCGGCGGCATCGGCGCCGGCTACAGCCTCCCCGGCGGCCAGGCGTTCGCCGACGCCTTCCACACCTTCGCGATCGACTGGTCGCCCAACTCCATCCGCTGGTCGGTCGACGGCAACGTCTTCCAGACCCGTACGCCCGCCGATCTGGGCGGCCGGGAATGGGTGTTCAACAAGCCGTTCTTCCTGATCCTCAACCTCGCCGTGGGCGGCTACTGGCCCGGCGACCCCAACAGCAGCACGCCCTTCCCGAGCACGCTGACGGTCGACTACGTGCGGGTCACGACCGACGGCGGCGGAGGCACCGGCGGCTCGATCACCGGTCTCGGCGGCAAGTGCCTGGACGTGGCGTCGGCAAGTTCCGCCAACGGCACGCCTGTTCAGCTCTACGACTGCAACGGCTCGGCCGCGCAGCAGTGGAGCAGGGGCGCCAACGACTCGCTGCGGGCGCTCGGCAAGTGCCTGGACGTGAAGGACAACAGCACCGCCGACGGCGCGCAGCTCCAGCTCTGGGACTGCAACGGCGCCGGTAATCAGCGGTGGGCGGTGTCGGGCGCGAACGATGTCGTGAACATCCAGGCGAACAAGTGCATGGACGCGGCCGGGCCCGGCGTCAACGGGACACGGACGCAGATCTGGACGTGCGCGGGTACGGCCAACCAGAAGTGGTCGGTGAACGCGTAACACCGTCGCACTGTCCGTTCACGGACCCCGGCGGCGCGGCAAGTCCTTTGCCCGCCGCCGGGGTTCGTCGTTCTCGGGGCCGGTTTCCAGGTTTTGGTCCGGGTCCGGGTCCGCGTCCGCGTCCGTTCAGTGCCGGCGTACGCCCGAGCGCCAGACGCCCCACGTCAGCGGGACCCCCGGCCGGTAGGCGAGATGGACATGGCTCGGGGCGTCGAGCAGGACGAGGTCGGCGCGGGCTCCGGGCGTGAGGCGTCCGACGTCCGTACGGCGCAGAGCGGCGGCGCCGCCCGCCGTGGCCGACCAGATCGCCTCGTCGGGCGTCATCCCCATGTCGCGTACGGCGAGCGCGATGCAGAACGCCATCGACGAGGTGAAGGACGAGCCGGGGTTGCAGTCGGTGGACAGCGCGACGGTGGCGCCCGCGTCCAACAGGCGCCGTGCGTCCGGCCAGGGGGCGCGGGTGGAGAACTCGGCGCCGGGCAGCAGCGTGGCGACCGTGCGTGAGTGGGCGAGCGCGTCGACGTCCGCGTCGGTGAGATGGGTGCAGTGGTCGGCGGAGGCGGCGTCCAACTCGACGGCGAGCCGGACGCCGGGGCCGTACGACAACTGGTTGGCGTGGACGCGTGGTTGAAGGCCCTTCGCCTGCCCGGCGGTGAGGATGGCACGTGCCTGGTCTCCGTCGAAGGCGCCCTGCTCGCAGAAGACGTCGACCCAACGGGCGTACGGGGCACAGGCGTCGAGCATGTCGCCGGTGACGAGGTCGACGTAGGCGGCGGGGTCGTCGGCGAGTTCGGGCGCGACGATGTGGGCCCCGAGATAGGTGACCTCGTCGGTGTGCCGGGACGCGACGCGCAGCGCGCGTGCCTCGTCGGCGACGGTGAGGCCGTAGCCGGACTTGGTCTCCTGGGTGGTGGTGCCCTGGCGGAGTCCTTCCGCGAGGTACTTCGCGACGTTGGCGCTCAGCTCGGCGTCGGTGGCGGCGCGGGTCGCGGCGACTGTGGTGCGGATGCCGCCGGCGGAGTAGGGGCGGCCCGACATGCGGGCGTTGAACTCCTGGGTGCGGTCGCCCGCGAAGACGAGATGGGAGTGGGAGTCGACGAAGCCGGGGACGGCGGCCCGGCCGCCGGCGTCGACCGCGTTGTCAGTGGCGGGTGCTTTGCTTGATTCACCGACCCAGACGACGCGGTCGCCGTCGATGACGACGGCCGCGTCCTGGATCAGACCGATGGGGGATCCGTCACCGAGGGAGGGGTCGTTGGTGACCAGAGCGGCGATGTTGGTGATGACGGTGGTGCGGGGCGTGCTCGCGGGCGCGGGCGTGTTGGTGGCCGCGTTCATGGGCGCGGGCGTGTTCGTGGGCCTGGGCGGATTCGTGGGCGTCATCGTGGGGGCGTTCTCCTTCAGCCGCGTACAGCCGCGATCGACCGGGCAAGGGCTTCGGGCACGTCGGGGATCAGGGTGTGCGCACCGTCGCGTACGAGATGGCGACCGCCCACGATCGTGTGCCGCACGTCCGCGGCTGTCGCGGCGAATACGGCGATCTCGGCGCCCAGCCTGGGCACCTGCCCCACTGTTCTGACGGAGTCCAGGGCGATCGTGACGAGGTCGGCCAGCGCGCCCCGTTCGATCCGGCCCGCGTCGGGCCTGCCGAGGGCCGCGTGGCCGTCGGCCGTGGCGGCGGTGATGAGCGCGGCGGCCGTCCAGTGGCCCCGGGTGCGGGAGCGCAGCCGCTCGTTGAGTTCCAGGGCGCGGGCCTCTTCGAGGATGTCGATCACGGCGTGGCTGTCGCTGCCCAGGGACAGGGGCGAGCCCGCGTGCTGGAGCCGCGCGGCGGGGCCGATGCCGTCGGCGAGGTCGCGTTCGGTGGTGGGGCACATGCAGGTGCCGGTGCGGGTGGAGCCCAGCAGGGTGATGTCGTCGTCGGTGAGATGGGTGCTGTGGACGGCGGTGGTACGGGGGCCGAGGACGCCGTGGTCGGCGAGGAGACGGGCGGGGGTGCGGTCGTGGGTGGCGAGGCAGGCGTCGTTCTCGGCGGTCTGTTCGGAGAGGTGGACATGGAGGGGGGCCTGCCTGGCCTCGGCCCATTCGGCGATGGTCGACAGCTGCTCGGCCGGCACGGCGCGTACGGAGTGGATGGCGGCGCCGATACGTACGTGGTCGTCGCCCTTGCCGCCCCCGCCGTCCGTGCCGTCCTTCCCGTAGCGGTCCGCGAGGTCGGACACACGTTCCGCCCAGGCGTGCGCGGTGCCGTCGGAGAAGCGGACCTGGTGGCGGTCCGGGGGCTTGCCGCCTCGGCGCTTGGAGATGCCGGAGGAGAGATAGGCGGTGTCCAGGAGGGTGATCCGGATCCCGGCGTCGTCGGCGGCGGCGATCAGCGCCTCGCCCATCGCGTTGGGATTGTCGTAGGGCGTTCCGCCAGGCGCGTGGTGCATGTAGTGGAACTCACCGACGGAGGTGATGCCGGCCAGCGCCATCTCGGCGTACACGGCGCGGGCGAGCGCGTGGTAATTGTCCGGGGTGAGGCGGGCGGCGGCCCGGTACATCATCTCGCGCCAGGTCCAGAAGGTGCCGGAGCCGACCTGGACCTTGCCGCGCAGCGCGCGGTGGAAGGCGTGCGAGTGGGTGTTGGCCAGGCCGGGGAGCGTGAGCCCGCGCAGGGTCGTGGCGCCGGGCGGTGGGGTGTCGTCCCCGGTGCGGACGTCGGTGATCCGGCCGTCGGCGACCGTCACGGTCACGCCTGGTTCGACGTGGGTGTCGAGCCAGGCGTGCTCCAGCCAGTACGTGGTCACGTGCACGCCAGCCCTTCCAGTACGTCGGCGAGTGCGAGGACCCCGGCCACGCAGTCGTCCTCGGCCGCGAACTCGGCCGGGGAGTGCGAGACGCCGGTGGGGTTCCGTACGAACAGCATGGCGGTCGGAATGGATCCGGACAAAATACCCGCGTCGTGCCCGGCGCCCGTGCCGAGCACGGGGAGCCGGCCGCCGAGGATCCGGCCGACCTCGTCGCGAAGGCCGTGGGCGAACTCGACCACGGGGGTGAAGGACTCCCGTACGACCCGCAGGTCGATGCCCGCGCGCTCGGCGTGCTCGTGGGCCGCCGCCTCGATCGCGGTCACGACGGTGTCCAGGGTGGCCTGGTCGGCGGCGCGGGAGTCGAGCCAGCCGCGTACGAGAGAGGGGATGGCGTTGACGCCGTTGGGTTCGACGGCGACCTTGCCGAAGGTCGCGAGGGCACCGGCGAGTGCCGCCTCGCGGCGGGCGGCGAGGACGGTCTCGGCGTAGCTGAGCATCGGGTCGCGGCGGTCGGCGAGTCGGGTGGTGCCCGCGTGGTTGGCCTCCCCGTGGAAGTCGAAGCGCCAGCGGCCGTGCGGCCAGATGGAGGAGGCGATACCGACGGGGTCACCGGTCAGGTCGAGCGCGCGCCCCTGCTCGACATGCAGCTCGACGAACGCGCCGATCCGGGCGAGGCGTTCGGGGTCGGGTCCGATGGCGTCGGGGTCGTACCCGGCCGTCTCCATGGCGCGCGGCAGCGGGACGCCGTCCCCGTCGCGCAGGGCGTGCGCCTGCTCGATGCCGAGCTGTCCGGCGGTGAGCCGGGACCCGACACAGGCGAGCCCGAACCGGGCGCCCTCCTCGTCACCGAAGTTGGTGACGGCGACGGGCCGGGTGAACTCCGCTCCCCTGCGGCGGAGTTCGTCGAGCGCGGCGAAGGAGGAGACCACACCGAGCGGCCCGTCGAAGGCGCCTCCGTCGGGCACGGAGTCCAGATGCGACCCGACGACGACGGCGTCCCCGGCGGCCGGGTCCCCGGCCCACCCCCACTGGTTGCCGTTGCGGTCACACTCGTACACCAGCCCCCGCGCCTCGGCCTGCGCGCGGAACCAGTCCCGGCACTCCCGGTCGGCACCGCTCCAGGCGTAGCGCCGGTACCCACGGGTGCCGGGGTCCCGCCCGATGGGTGCGAGGTCCCGCCACATCTCATGAAAGGAGACCGCGCCGGGGGCACCCGACCCGACAGCCGGCGTCGTCCACGTCCCCGCCCGGGCCCCGGGCCGCCCGACGGCGTCGCCGTCCCCGGCGGGGGCCACGCCCGAAGGCGGCGTGGCCGACCCGGCCGGCTCCCGCGCGCCGTCGGCCCCACCTGGCGCGGCGGCGGGGGTCCGGCCCGACGCACCACCCGCGCCGGGGGTCGACCCCATGCCGGTCCGGGACGGGGTCGCGTCTCGTCGGCCTTCCGGGCCGGAGGCCGTCGTCACTCGCCCTCCCGCATCGGGATGCGGACGTCGCGTTCCGTGGCGATCCTGTCCGCGATGTCGTAGCCCGCGTCGACGTGGCGGATGACACCCATGCCCGGGTCGTTCGTCAGGACGCGGCGGATCTTCTCGGCCGCCAGTTCCGTACCGTCGGCGACCGTCACCTGGCCGGCGTGGATCGAGCGGCCCATGCCGACTCCGCCACCGTGGTGGATGGAGACCCAGGTCGCGCCGGAGGCGACGTTCACCATGGCGTTCAGCAGCGGCCAGTCCGCGATGGCGTCCGAGCCGTCGAGCATCGCCTCGGTCTCGCGGTACGGGGACGCGACCGAGCCGGCGTCCAGGTGGTCGCGGCCGATGACGACCGGCGCGGCGAGTTCACCGCTCGCGACCATGTCGTTGAAGCGCTCGCCGGCCTTGTCGCGCTCGCCGTAGCCGAGCCAGCAGATGCGCGCGGGCAGGCCCTGGAAGTGGACGCGTTCGCCGGCCATCCTGATCCAGCGGTGCAAGGACGCGTTGTGCGCGGAGTCGTCCTCGGGGAACAGCTCCAGGATCGCCTTGTCCGTCTTGTGGATGTCCGACGCCTCACCGGACAGCGCCGCCCAGCGGAACGGGCCCCGGCCCTCGCAGAACAGCGGCCTGATGTACGCCGGTACGAATCCGGGGAACGCGAACGCCCGCTCGTAACCCGCCAGTTGGGCCTCGCCACGGATCGAGTTGCCGTAGTCGAAGACCTCCGCGCCCGCGTCCATGAAGCCGACCATCGCCTCCACGTGCCGCGCCATCGACTCGCGGGCGCGCAGCGTGAAGTCGGCCGGCTTCTCGGCGGCGTACGACGCCATGTCGTCGAAGTCGACACCGAGCGGCAGATACGCCAGCGGGTCGTGCGCCGACGTCTGGTCGGTGACGATGTCGATCGGCGCGCCTTCGGCGAGCATCCGGGGCAGCAGCTCCGCCGCGTTGCCGAGCAGCCCGATCGACAGGGGCCGGCGCGCGTCACGGGCCTCGGTGGCGAGCTGGAGCGCGTGCTCCAGGGAGTCGGCCCGCACATCCAGGAAGCGGTGCTCGATCCGGCGGTCGATCGCGCGCGGGTCGCAGTCGATACAGATCGCGACTCCGTCGTTCATGGTCACGGCCAGCGGCTGCGCGCCGCCCATCCCGCCGAGCCCGGCGGTGAGCGTGATCGTCCCGGCGAGCGTGCCGCCGAACCTCTTGGCGGCGACGGCGGCGAATGTCTCGTACGTGCCCTGGAGGATGCCCTGCGTGCCGATATAGATCCAGGAACCGGCGGTCATCTGGCCGTACATGGTGAGGCCGAGCTGCTCCAGCCGGCGGAACTCCTCCCAGTTGGCCCAGTCGCCGACCAGGTTGGAGTTGGCGATCAGTACGCGCGGCGCCCACTCGTGGGTCTGCATCACGCCCACCGGCCGGCCGGACTGGACGAGCATCGTCTCGTCCTGCTTGAGCGTCCGCAGCGTGCGCGTCATCGCGTCGAACGAGCGCCAGTCGCGCGCCGCCTTGCCCGTGCCGCCGTAGACGACGAGCTGGTCGGGGTGTTCGGCGACCTCGGGGTCGAGGTTGTTCTGGAGCATGCGGAGGGCGGCTTCCTGCTGCCATCCCAGGGCGCTCAGTTCCGTACCGCGCGGTGCCCGTACGGGTCGGGGTCCTGACATGGCGGGTGCCTCCTCCGTCACTGCTCCACTGTTGGCCGATCTATTCACATCCTCGCCGGGTGAATAGATGTAGTCAACAGTGGAGCGATCGGCGGCCGGATGATTGGCTGACACGCATGGTCGAGCAAGCAGCAGCCGAGACAGCAGGACAGGACAACAGCGTCGCCGTCAGGCGCGATCTCGCCGTGAGGGCCGCCGTCGAGCGGGGACTGCTCACCGAGGCCGACCCCGTCGTCGCCCTTCTCGACGTGGCCGGGATCCGCGCCTCCGCCGCCGCGCTGCACGCCGCGTTCGCCGCCGTCACCGCACCGGACACCCGCGTCCTGCACGCCTTCGCCGTGAAGGCCGCGCCCCTCGTGCCGGTCCTGCGCCTGCTGGACGCCGAGCGCGTCGGCGCCGAGGTCGCGAGCCCCGGCGAGCTGGGCCTCGCGCGCGCCGCCGGGATCCCGTCCGACCGCACCGTCCTCGACTCCCCCGCGAAGACGCCGGCCGAGCTGCGCGACGCCCTGGCCTCCGGTATCGCGGTCAACGCGGACAACCCGCAGGAGCTGACCCGGCTCGACGCCCTCCTGCACGCGGCGCCCACCCG
This sequence comes from Streptomyces sp. NPDC057307, assembly GCF_042667665.1. Taxonomy (NCBI): domain Bacteria; kingdom Bacillati; phylum Actinomycetota; class Actinomycetes; order Kitasatosporales; family Streptomycetaceae; genus Streptomyces; species Streptomyces sp. NPDC057307. The sequence continues at coordinate 32,636 of NZ_JBHUZM010000003.1, forward strand.
TTCCCCGATCGGGCTACGGGTCAACCCGCAGACCGGCGGCGGCTCCATCGGCGCCCTGTCCACGGCGACGGCGACGTCCAAGTTCGGCGTCGCGCTGCGCGACGAGGGCGCCCGCGCCTGGGTCGTACGGGCCTATCTGGACCGGCCCTGGCTGACCCGGCTGCACACCCACTCCGGCTCCCAGGGCGTGCCGCTCGCCCTCATGGCGGAGGGCGTCCGTACGGTCCACGAGCTGGCCGAGGAGATCAACGCGGCGGCCGGCCGGCAGCAGGTCGACACCATCGACATCGGCGGCGGACTCCCGGTCAACTTCTCCTCCGACGAGGAGACCCCCACCTATGCCGAGTACGCCCGGCTGCTGAAGTCCACCGTCCCCGGCCTGTTCGACGGCCGCTACGGGCTCGTCACCGAGTTCGGCCGCTCCCTGCTCGCCAAGCACGGCACGGTCCTGGCCCGGGTCGAGTACGCCAAGTCCGCCGGCGGCCGCCCCATCGCGGTGACCCACGCGGGCGTGCAGATCGCCACCCGTACCGTCTACGACCCCGAGTCGTGGCCGCTGCGCATCGCCGCGTACGACGCCGACGGCCGGCCCAAGAAGGGCCCGGACGTCGTCCAGGACGTCGCGGGCCCGGCGTGCTTCGCGGGCGACGTCCTGGCCACGGGCCGGCCCCTGCCGCTGCTGGAGCAGGGCGACCTCGTCGCGGCGCTGGACACCGGCGCGTACTACTTCGCCAACCACTACGCGTACAACAGCCTTGCCCGGCCCGGCGTTTACGGTTTCACGGCGACGGCGACGGCGACAACTACGGCTACGGCTACGGCTACGGCGAGCAGCGTGCGGTTCGCCACCGTACGGGCGCCGCAGACCGTGGCGGAGATCGTCGCCGAGTCCGGCGGCGGGCAGCGGGACGCGCTCGTACGGGACTGACGACCGGACCGGCAGGAATCAGCCCCGCCGTACCGGGCAGAACACTCCCCACCATCAAACGGGGGAGGTCATCCCATGCCCGCGTCCCACACACCGACAGCGGCGGACACACCAGGACCGTCCGGCGACACACCCGAGCTCAAACGCGCCCTCGGCCCCAAACTGCTGATCCTCTTCGTCATCGGCGACATCCTGGGCACCGGCATCTACGCCACCACCGGCCAGGTCGCGGGCAGGGTCGGCGGTGCGCTCTGGCTGCCGTTCGCGATCGGCTTCCTGGTCGCGATCCTGACGGCGGCCTCGTACGTGGAACTCGTCGGCAAGTACCCGAAGGCCGCCGGTGCCGCGCTCTACACGCAGAAGGCGTTCAAGGTCCCGTTCCTGACCTTCATCATCGCCTTCATGGTGATGTGCTCGGGTCTGTCGTCGGCGAGCGCCGCGGCGCGCGCGTTCAGCGGTGACTACCTGGCCGAGTTCACCGACGCGATCCCGCCGACCCTGGTCGCGATCCTCTTCGTCGTCGCGCTCGCCGCGCTGAATCTGCGCGGCGTCTCGGAGTCCGTGAAGACCAACGTGGTGCTGACGATCGTCGAGTTGAGCGGTCTGGCGATCATCCTCGGCATCGGCGCGTACGCGGTGCTGACCGGCGACGGCGAACCGTCGCGGCTCACCGACTTCGAGGCGAGCGGCACCGGATTCTCCCTGATGACGGGCGTGCTCGGCGCGACGGCGCTCGCGTTCTTCGCCTTCGTCGGCTTCGAGGACTCGGTCAACATGGCGGAGGAGACCAAGGATCCGAGCCGGACCTTCCCGCGCGCGATCTTCATCGGCGTCGCGGTCACCGGCACGATCTACATCCTGGTCGCCCTCGTCTCGTCCCTCCTGGTGGACTACCGGACCCTGGAGGGCTCCAGCGGCCCGCTGCTGGAGGTCGTGAAGGCCGGCGGCGTCGACTTCCCGCCGAAACTCTTCGCCCTGATCGCGCTGTTCGCGGTCACCAACTCGGCGCTGATCAACATCATGATGGCCTCGCGGCTCTGCTACGGCATGGCCAACGAACGCATCCTGCCCAAGGCCATGGGCCGGGTGCTCCCCACGCGCCGTACGCCGGTCGTGGGCATCGTCTTCGTGTCGGTGCTGGCCATCGGGCTGGTGTCGACGGGTGAGATCCAGGGACTCGGCGACACCACCGCGTTCCTGCTGCTGTGCGTGTTCTTCGTGGTCAACGTCGCGGCGCTCGTACTGCGCCGCGACCCGGTCGGACACCGGCACTTCCGCGCGCCGACGATCGTGCCCGTGCTGGGCGCGATCACCGCGCTGATCCTGGCCAGTCCGCTCGCCGACCGCGCCGCCGACGTCTACATCCGGGCCGGCGTGCTGCTGGCGATCGGGATCGCGCTGTGGGCGGTCAACAAGCTGGTGCTGAAGGCGCGTTCGGAGGAGCACGTGAAGACCGGCGGTGACGTGACGAAGTAGTACGTCACGCGGGGCAGAACACCAACGGACCCACACGGTACGGCGCCTGCACGGCACGGCACAGGGCGACCACGGGACCGCCCCGGGCCGTTCCGTGCGCCGACCCTATCCCCGTGGGGCATGTTCCGTTGGAAATTGCCCGAAATCCCTTCCCCTGTACGTACGTTGCGTAATCTCGCCGTCACTGCCGCACGACGGTGCCTACGCACGACCGGCTGGGAGGGAAGTCCGCGTGCCCGGAATCGACGCTTGTCTGCACGAGATCATGGCCCTGCCCGGTGCCCGCGGAGCGGCGATCGTGGACTGGACCAGCGGTCTCGCGCTCGGTACGGCGGGCGAGTCGCCGAACGGCGATCACGAGACGACCGCGACCGAGACCGCCGAACTGGCGCGGGCCGCCGCCGAGTACGAGGCGTTCGAGGCGGGCGACAGCAAGGGCCCGCCCGTCGAGGACCTGATCGTCACCACCCGTACCGGCTACCACGTCCTGCGTTTCGTCGAGACGACCTTCGACAGCAGCGTCTTCCTTCATCTGTGGCTCGACCGCGACACCGGGAATCTCGCTCTCGCCCGGCTCCGGCTCCAACAGCTCGCCGAACGGCTGGTACTCACATGAACGCCGACACGGCGACTCCCGTCACCCCGCCCGTCACCCCTGTCTCCCCCGTCTCGCCGATGCTCGTCCGGCTGGCGGACGAGCGCGCCACCGGCGCCCTCCTGCGCGACCACGGCACGCTCTATCTCTCCGAAGGCCGCGTCGTGCACGCCGAGAGCCCCGCCGCGCCCGGCCTCGACATCCTGCTGACCACCGGCGGCCGGCTGCCGCGCGACGGCTGGCAGCGGGCGGTCGACGAGGCCGGGGCGCGCCGCGAGGTCGGGCGCTTCCTCGTCGACAGCGGCCGAATAGGCGGCGGCGAACTGGAGATCTGCCATCTCGGCGCCCTGTACGACGCCGCGTTCTTCGCGCTGGCACCGGGCAGCGGCCCCACCCGGTTCCGTTACGGCGTCGCGCACTGGATCGGCCCCGTGCGCCCCGTCTCGGCGGCGGCCGTCGAACGCGAGACGCTGCGCCGCCGCGAACTGCTCGACCAGGTCTGGCCGTACCCCGCCGTCGACACCTCGCCGGTGGTGCCCCGCGCCCCCGCGCCCGGCCAGTCGGTCACCCGCCGCCAGCGCGCGCTGCTGGAGCGGGCCGACGGCGTACGGACACCGGCGGCCATCGCCTGGGCCCTGGGGCGTCCCGCGTTCCACACCCTCCTGGAGGTACGGCGGCTGGCGGCGGCCGGGCTGGTCGACACGCCCCCCGAACCGCCGCCGGACGCCCGGCCGGCCCGGCAGGCCCTCCCCTCCTGGGTCGCCGAGGTCTCCGCCGATCCCGACATCGCCCTGCTCCGCAGGCTCCGTGACGCCTTGGAGGCCCTGTGAGACGCGCCCTGCGGCTGAGCGGCGAGAGAAGACGGCTGATGACGGCGGAGGCCGAAGTCCTCGGGGAGCTACGACGTCTGCGGGCCCGTATCCCCCTGCTCACCGGGGCGCTGGCCGCGAGCACCGACGGCCTCGTCCTCGCCGAGGAGATCTCGGGCGCGGGACCGGCCGGCGGGACAGGCGACGGGGCGGGCGGCGGAACGGGCATCGAGCCCGAGGGCATCGCCGCCCTGACCGCCGCCGCGCTCGGTGTCTCCCTGCGGCTGACCGACAGCACGGGCCGGGGCGGCTTCCGGGAACTGCTCATCAGGGGCGAGCACGGCTATGTGGCCACGTACGCCGCCGGCGGCTCCGCCGTCCTCACCGTCCTCGCCGAGCCGCGGATCAATGTCGGCCGGCTCCATCTGGAGGCCCGCCGGTCCGGGGCCCGGATCGGCGAACTCGTGGACCGCGCCCTCGAACGACCGGAGAACGTCTGACCCATGACCTCAAGCAGAACACCCGCCCGAGCGACCCAGAGACGAAAAGGAAGTGCGACGTTCATGGCCAACACCGAAGCGGCCCTCAAAGAAGCCACCACCTCCATCGAGGGCGCCATAGGGGCCGCCCTCGTCGACTACAGCAGCGGCATGGCCCTCGGCACCCTGGGCGGCGGCAAGGACCTCGATCTGACGGTCGCCGCCGCCGGGAACACCGACGTGGTGCGGGCCAAGGTACGCACGATGGAGATGCTGGGACTCAAGGAGGAGATCGAGGACATCCTGATCACCCTCGGCAGCCAGTACCACCTGATCCGGCTGCTCAAGGGCCGGGGCAACAACGGTCTGTTCCTCTATGTGGCGCTGGACAAGCAGCGGGCGAATCTGGCGATGGCCAGACACCAGCTCAAGAAGATCGAGAACGAACTGGAGGTGTGACGGGAGTCCGTTCCCGCTCGGCCCGCTTGACCCGCTCGGCCCGCTTCTCGCGGGGACGCCGCGCCCCACCGGGTACGGCGTCCCCGGCCTCGACCCCGGTCGTACGGAAGCCCTTGACCTTCTTGCCGACGGGGCTGCCCCGTCCGGCCCAGTCGGTACGGACCCAGAGCAACTCCTCGCCCGCGCGCTCGCCGCGGCCGAGCAGTACGGCCTTCAGCCAGAGCCCGACGCCGGCGCCCGCGAGTGCCGCGCCACCGGCGACCGGTACGGCGAACGAGGCGCCCGCCGCCACGACGAACGCGCCCACCAGCCACCACACATGGGCCCGCCGCCAGACCCGCAGCGTCACCGCCCGGTCCTGGAGGTAGTCGAACTTCCCCGCGCGCGAGGCGGCTTCGGCCCAGCCGCCGTACCGCCGTCGCCGTACGAGCGCGACGGCCGCCGCGCTCAGGACGAACAGCGCCACCCCGACGTACAACCCGACCCGGCGGCCGGTAAGGCCGGGGATCAACAGCCCCACGGCGGCGGCCAGGACCCCCAGCCACCACATCGGGGCCGCGCCGGCCCTCACGATCACCGTCACCCGCGCCAGCGACTGCTGCCCTCCGCGCCCCACGGCCGCCTCCTCTTCAGATTCACCGATTCACCGAAGTTTTGGCGGGCAGATTAATGCGGTTTCCTGAGCTTTTCCTGAGAACGCGGAAGCTGAAGGGGTCTCTTCGACGAAGAGGCACTACTCGACGAACAGCCCTCGGGCCGCCGCCCGCCCGTCGAAGTCCTCCAGGCGTGCCTGCGCGTCCGGCAGGTCGTCGCACATGGCCTCCAGCAGCACCCGCCCCAGCAGCATCGGCGCGCACGCAGTGTCGAAGGCGAGGCCCGTGCCGACGGCCGCCGGGATCAGCAGGTCGCTGTGGGCGGCGACGGGCGCGAAGGCCGAGTCGGCGACCGTGACCACGAACAGCCCGGCCGCGCGCGCGTAGTCCAGCGCCTCCACGACCTCCTTGGGGTGGCGCGGCAGCGCGAAGCAGAGCAGGGCGCTCGCGCCCGCGCGCCGTGCCGCGTCGACCCGGTCGGCGAGCATCGTGCCGCCCTCGTCCAGGAGCCGGATGTCGGGGTGGACCTTGGCCGCGAAGTAGGCGAATCCCTTGGCCTGGGCGGACGCGGCGCGCAGGCCGAGGACGGGCAGCGGGGTGGAGGCGGCCAGTACGCGGCCCGCCCGCTCGACCGGGCCCGGGTCGGCGAGCAGGTCGGCCAGTTGCCGCAGATTCTCCAACTCGGCGTGCACGGCCTGCTGGTACTCGTTGTACTCGGCCGTGCCCGCGTCCTGGTCGGCGGGCGCGACGTCCCGCAGGTGCTTGCGCAGCGCCGGATAGCCGTCGAAGCCGAGCGCGACGGCGAAACGCGTCACGGACGGCTGGCTGACCCCGGCGAGTTCCGCCAGCTCGACGCTGGAGAGGAACGGCGCGTCGGCGGCCCGGCGCACCATGCTGTGCGCGATACGCCGCTGGGTGGGCGTGAGCCGGTGGCCCTCGAAGAGCTGCTGGAGCCGGGCGGCCGGACTGTCGCTCACGCGATCCCCCTGGTGGTGCCTGTCATGCCGGTCATGGCCGCCCCGCTCATGTCGTCCGCCGTGGAGGCGAGTTGGTCGAGCAGCCGCGCCGCCGCCGTCACATCGTCCGTCAGCGGCCGGTCGGCGATCTCCGCGTCCAGTACGGACTCGGCCAGGGCGAAGGCTCTGCCGACGGGCAGTCCGGCCTCGGGCCTGAGGTCCCGCTGGCGCAACGCCCGTACGGCGGCGACGAGTTCGCAGCCGACGACGAGACGGTACGCCTCGCACGCCCGCAGCGTCTGGCGTGCGGCCAGCGAGGCGAAGCTGGCCTGCTCCTCCACGCCACGGGACAGTACCGCGTGGCCGAGCGAGGCCGGCGCGGAGAACGCGCGCAGGTCGCCGAGGGCGGCCCCGGCCGCGTACTCCAGGATCATCACGCCGGAACTCGCCGGCTCCGCGTCGGCGAGGAAGGGCCGCAGCCGGGTGAAGCCGGGCTCGTTCAGCGCGGAGAGCCGGGAGGTGGACAGCCGCGCGGTCTGGACGACGGCGAGCCTGAAGTGGTCGAGCGCGAGCGCGAGTTGGGCGAGGTAGAAACCGCCGTGGTGGTACGCGGCGGGGGCCAGGTCGTCGTCCGAGCCCGGACAGATCAGCGGGTTCTCGGCGGCGGAGTTGATCTCGACGGCGAGCGCGCGCTCCAGCGCGTCGGCGGCGTCCCGCGCCGGCCCGTGGACCTGCGGCACACAGCGGAAGCCGTACGGGTCCTGGATACGGCCGAGCGGCGGGGTGGGGCGCTCGGGGGCGCCGAGTATGTGCCGCATCCGGGTGGCGACGGCGTACGAGCCGGGGTGCGGGCGCGCGGCGTGGACCGGTTCGGCGTACGCCTCGTAACTGCCGTCCACGGCGAGCAGCGAGAGCGCGGCGACGAGTTCGGTGGCGGCGATGAGGCGGCCCAACTCGTCGAGCGCGAGCGCGGCCTGACCGAGTGTCAGCGCGTTGCTGCTGATGAGGGCGAGGGCGTCGTTGTTGTCGAGGGCCTGCGCCTCGGGCGGCCGGCCGCCCTGCCAGGGGTGTTCCCCGACGAGGGCGAGGCCGAGCTGGGAGAGGGCGGCGATGTCACCGGTGCCGACCGAGCCGAACTCGTTGACGACCGGGTGCGCGCCGGCGGTCAGTGCGTCGCAGAGCGCGGTGACGACGGTGGGCCGCAGCCCGGCGCCACCGGCGAGGAGCTGATTGGCCCGCACGGCGAGCATGGCGCGGACCTCGCGCGCGGGCAGCGGACGGCCGATGGCCCCGGCGTGACTGCGCAGCAGCCGCAACCCGTGATCGGCGGCGGTACCGGAGGGCACGGCCTCGGTACGATTCGCGCCGACCCCGGTGGACCGCCCGTAGACCCGCCCGGAGGCGGCGAGCTCCCGCGCGGTGTGCCAGGACTGCTCAACCCGCTTCATCCCGTCGGTCCCGGCCACGGGCCGAGCGTCCCCGTCGGCCAGCCGGACGATGTCGGCGACGGGGAGACTCTGACCGTCGAGAACGACGAGGGCGGGGCGCACGGGGGCGGCACGACCGTCCGGCATGAGGGACACCGCCCTTCGAGGCATTGACAAACTATTCAGTCAACGAGAACTCTGCATGACTATATGCAGCCCCGGCAAGGAGCGCGCGGGATCGGTGACGGCCGACGGCCGTGGGGCGCCGATCCGATGGGCCGCATCCACGGGAATCCGACAGGGCCACCCGCACCACGGCGCGCCCGCCATGGGCACCCGCGACGGGAACGGCGACGGGCGCCCCGCCCGGTGAGGTGCTGGCCTACGACTACGCCGAGTTGCAGCGTCGGACGACGATGACGGGCTCGACCCCATACGTCACCAGCACCGGCTATTCCAAGAACAGCCACCCCCAACAGCTGGAACCGTCCACGGGCAGTGGGAAGGAGGTCTGGCAGACCTTCGACTACGAGACCGGCCGGACCGGCTGACCCGCTTGGGCGTGGACGTGGACGTGTCGAACGCCGAAGGGGGGCGCAGCGCCGTCAAGGAACACGATCGTGACCGAGGACGACAAGCACTTCGTCGACCTCACCATTCAGACTGAGTCAGGCGATCCGGCCGCCCTGGTCTCCACCACAACACACCCGTTCCGGGTGGAGCCCGAGGGCTCGTGGGTCGATGCCGGTGACCTCGAACCGGGAATGACGCTGCGCACCCCGGCCGGTGACACCCCCACACTCCAGGCCACACGCTACTTCGACCAGCGCCAACGCACCCACAACCTCACGGTCACGGGCATCCATACGTATTTGGACAGGACATTAAAATTCACATGCCGCAGACGAGGCTGGCGTCACAGCAATCTACTATCTCGCTGAAGGAACTCCGGAGTCTGCCATCAGACAGGCAAAGAAAGCCTTCGGAGAGGGAAACGTGCACGCCTTCAACATGGAGTTTTGACCATGTCTGACGCCTACATCTCGTGGTATCGATCTCGGACGTCTCAGAGCGAATTTCTGAGTCTCGCGAGAACATTTGGCGAGGTGGGTATCTCGCTCACGCATCCGAGCGTTGGATCCGCGATCCTGCTGGACGTTGACGGTGGTCAGGTGGCGATGCCAACTGACAGGGTTGCCGAGCTCGTCGGCTTCGCAATCGGGGCGCTCAATGTGGAATGGTGGTTCTCCTCGGACGTTGACCTGACATGCCACTTCACCTACGAGCCGTTCGGCTGGGAGAAGCAGACTTACTATCTGGACGGTCTCACCTCACCAGAGGTACGCAGGGTTGAGACAGCACTCTTCAAGAGGGTGCTTGCCAACCCGTCCGACACGGCGGCTCTCATCGTTGACGAGACCGGCAACACGGCCGAATTCGACTGGGACGAGGTGATTCGCGGAGATTCGTCGAGTCTTGATGCAGCACCTCAGGCGTTGATTCTGGACGCTTCGATCGTGGATCGACTCCATGGGCATTCGGAAAAAACTACACAGAGCGATATCGGGTCTGATTTGAGGCTCATGACAAGCAAGAATTGGACGGCTCCGGATACATAATTGAGCCCTCCATGGACGTCCTTGACCGCGGCAAGGTCCGCGCCGTTCCTCCGGCTGTGGAGTGCCACAGGTCGTGGGCCGGATCGTCTGCGGACATGAGCGGATGAGCAGCCCGCCCGGCCCGTGGCTGGTGCCCAGCATGTGCTGGGCACCAGCCACGGGCCGCTAACTGCGCCCTGCTACCCCGAGCCAAAGAGGGGGGATAGCCCCACTGTTCCGGTGGGCTCCGGCTTCGTACCGTTGGCGGCATGGAAGCCCGCGACCCTGAGCTCAAGAAAGAGCTCGACGCCACCCTTCAGGCCCGCCGCGAGCTGGGGCCCGAGTACGAGTCCGCGCTCATCGAGTCGTTCCTGGAGAAGCTCGATCAGCGCCTCGACAGCACGACCGACCGTCGTGTCCGGCGTCAGCTCGCCGAACAGCAGATGGTCGTCGCCCGCGGCGCCCGGCCGCCCAGCAGCGGGGAGTCGTTCGCCGAGCGCTACGGCTTCGCCGTCGTCTCGCTGGTGCTGGCCATCCCGCTCTCCGCGATCGCCGTGGTGCAGGCGGACTTCGCCGGGCTCTGCGTGGCCTGGCTCGGCATCGTCGGGGTGAACGCGGCACACGCGGCCGGCGGTGTGCCCTGGGCTCGTCGCCGCACGCGGCCGAAGCAGTCGTCCGACTGGGAGGACTAGGGCCCGCACAGCAGCGCTGCCGGTCCACCGGGGGGACCGGCAGCGCCGGGGACGGAGATGTCGCGGGGACCGCCGCACCCCCGTTTCCGGAGGGCGGGACGACGGCGGTCCCCGCGAGGGACTCGGGCCGGGTCAGTACCGGCACCGTGTCCAAGTGGCGTCCATGGGTCCGGGAGCCGCTCCGGAGATCACTGACGCCGACAACAACTACTGTGGCCGAGCCGTGTTAAGTGCGTGCTGCGCGTAGATGTCGCGCTGGTACCACTTTCACGAAGCCCCGCACAGGCCCTATTTGACGGCGTCCTTCGCGTCCTTCGCGAGGAACGCGAGCAGGTCCTGCCGGCTCACCACGCCCGTCGGCTTCCCCTCCACCAGCACGATCGCCGCGGTGGTGTTGTCGCCGCTCAGCGCCGCCATCAGGTCGGCCACCGGCTCGCCCGAGCCGACCTGCGGCAGCGGGCCCGACATGTGTTTCTCCAGCGGGTCGCCGAGCGAGGCGCGCCGTGCGAAGAGCGCGTCGAGCAGTTCGCGCTCCACGACGGAGCCGATCACCTCGGCCGCCATGACGTCCGGGTGGCCGGCGCCGGGCTTCACGATCGGCATCTGGGAGACGCCGTACTCGCGCAGGACCTCGATCGCCTCGCCGACGGTCTCCTCGGGGTGCATGTGTACGAGTGAGGGAAGCGCGCCGCCCTCCTTGTACCGCAGGACGTCACCGACCCGGGGGGTGTCGCCGCCGTGGTCCAGGAAGCCGTAGTCGTTCATCCACTCGTCGTTGAAGATCTTGCTGAGGTAGCCGCGGCCGCTGTCGGGCAGCAGCACCACGACCACGTCGTCCGGGCCGAGCCGTTCGGCGACCCGCAGCGCCGCCACGACCGCCATCCCGCAGGAGCCGCCGACCAGCAGGCCCTCCTCCTTGGCGAGGCGTCGCGTCATCTGGAAGGAGTCCTTGTCGGACACGGCGACGATCTCGTCGGTGACGGCCGGGTCGTACGCGCTCGGCCAGAAGTCCTCGCCGACGCCCTCGACCAGATACGGGCGGCCCGAGCCGCCCGAGTAGACGGACCCCTCGGGGTCCGCGCCGACGACCTGGACGCGGCCCTCGCTGACCTCCTTCAGATACCGGCCGGTGCCGGTGATCGTGCCGCCCGTGCCGATGCCGGTGACGAAGTGGGTGATCCGCCCGTCCGTCTGGTCCCACAGCTCGGGACCGGTGGTCTCGTAGTGCGAACGCGGGTTGTTCGGGTTGCTGTACTGGTCCGGCTTCCAGGCGCCCGGCGTCTCGTTCACCAGCCGGTCGGAGACGTTGTAGTACGAGTCCGGGTGCTCGGGGTCGACCGCCGTGGGGCAGACGACGACGTCCGCGCCGTACGCCCGCAGCACATTGATCTTGTCCGTGGAGACTTTGTCGGGGCACACGAAAATGCAGTGGTAGCCCTTCTGCTGGGCCACGATCGCCAGCCCGACGCCGGTGTTGCCGCTCGTCGGTTCGACGATCGTGCCGCCGGGCTTGAGCTCGCCGCTCTCCTCCGCCGCCTCGATCATGCGCAGGGCGATCCGGTCCTTCACCGAACCGCCGGGATTGAAGTATTCGACCTTGGCCAGGACGGTCGCCTGAATGCCCGAGGTCACATGGCCCAGCTTCAGCAGCGGGGTATTGCCAACCAGACTGATCATCGAGTCGTGGAATTGCACCGTTGTCTCCGGGGTCTCCGTGATGGTCCGGCCAGCGTATGCGTACGCGGAAGAGATTGGGCCACGCCCGTTACGGGGCAATTACCTCTTGCTGGTCTTATTGCAGTGTGTGAACCGCTACAGCGTGTGTACGGCTAGAGGGAGGTGACCCGGACTGTGTCGAGAGCGAGGGTGGCACGGCGGATCGCGGCGGGCGCCGCCTACGGCGGGGGGAGCGTCGGTCTGATCGGAGCGGCCGGAGTGGGGCTCGTCCTGGCCGAGGTCCAGCTGGCGAAACGGTCGGTCGGCGGCGGTACGGCGCCGATCCCGCCCCGGGGCAACGGCTGGTACGGGCTGGCGTACGGCCACACGGACCCCATCCGGATGGGCATGCTGGGCGACTCCACGGCGGCCGGCCAGGGCGTCCGGCGGGCGGGCCAGACACCGGGGGCGCTGCTCGCCTCGGGCCTGGCGGCGGTGGCGGAGCGCCCGGTGGACCTGCGGAACGTGGCGCAGCCGGGGGCCCAGTCGGACGATCTGGAGCGCCAGGTGACGGTGCTGCTCTCGGACGCGTTCCGGGCCCCGGACGTCTGCGTGATCATGATCGGCGCGAACGATGTCACGCACCGGATGTCGGCCACGGCCTCGGTCCGGTATCTCGCGACGGCGGTACGGCGGCTGCGGACGGCGGGCGCGGAGGTCGTCGTGGGCACCTGTCCGGACCTGGGGACGATCGAGCCGGTGTACCAGCCGTTGCGCTGGCTGGCCCGCCGGGTGAGCAGACAGCTGGCGGCGGCCCAGACGATCGTGGCGGTCGAGCAGGGCAGCCGTACGGTCTCGCTCGGCGATCTGCTCGGGCCGGAGTTCGAGGCGAACCCCCGCGAGATGTTCGGCGCAGACAACTACCATCCCTCGGCCGAGGGGTACGCGACGGCCGCGATGGCGGTCCTGCCGACGCTCTGCGCGGTGCTCGGCCTGTGGCCGGAGACGGACCACCTGGACTCCTCGCGCGACGAGGACATCCTGACGGTGGCGAAGGCGGCATCGGCGGCGGCGGCCGAGGCGGGCACGGAGGTCACGGGCGCGCGGGCGCCGTGGGCCCTGCTCAAGCACCGCAGGCGCCGGCGTCTGCCGGCGCCGGAGCCCACCCAGACGGAACCGGCCGCGCCGCCGTCCCCGCCGCCGCCTCCCAAGGAGGGGGCCAACCGCAGGTGACGCGGGGTGGTGCCGCGGCCGGACCGCCCCCGGCGACCCGCGCGGCCCACGGGCCGGGGTGGCGAACCGGCGACCCGCACGGCCCATGGGGCAGTGAACCGGCCACCGGAGGTTGCTGAGCGCTTGCTTAGCAGCTTTCGGCGTGGCACGCTGCGGCCCTCGTCACACGTCCGGCCCGGTGACCCGGGCCGTACGTGCGGGTAACTTCGCAAGACGGCACTTCCGCCGTACCGCACCCGCCCCTCTGGAGCCGTGATGCCCGAAGCCGTGATCGTCTCTGCCGCCCGCTCCCCCATCGGCCGGGCCTTCAAGGGCTCCCTGAAGGAGCTGCGGCCGGACGACCTGACCGCCACCATCATTCAGGCCGCGCTCGCCAAGGTCCCCGAGCTGGATCCGCGCGACATCGACGACCTGATGCTCGGCTGCGGCCTGCCCGGCGGCGAGCAGGGCCACAACCTGGGCCGGATCGTCGCCGTACAGATGGGGATGGACCATCTCCCCGGCTGCACCGTCACCCGTTACTGTTCCTCCTCGCTCCAGACCTCCCGCATGGCGATGCACGCCATCAAGGCGGGCGAGGGCGACGTCTTCATCTCGGCCGGTGTGGAGATGGTGTCCCGCTCCGTCAACGGCTCCAGCGACGGCATGCCCGGCACCCACAACCCGGTCTTCGCCGACGCCGAGGCCCGTACGGCCACCGTCGCGGCCTCCGAGGGCGCCGACTGGCACGACCCCCGCGAGGACGGTCTGGTGCCCGACGCGTACATCGCGATGGGCCAGACCGCCGAGAATCTGGCCCGGCTCAAGGGCATCACCCGGCGCGACATGGACGAGTTCGGCGTGCGGTCGCAGAATCTCGCCGAGGAAGCCATCAAGAACGGCTTCTGGGAGCGCGAGATCACCCCCGTCACGACGCCCGACGGCACCGTGGTCGCCAAGGACGACGGCCCCCGCGCCGGCGTCACCCTGGAGGGCACCCAGGGCCTCAAGCCCGTCTTCCGCCCCGACGGACTGGTCACGGCCGGCAACTGCTGCCCGCTCAACGACGGCGCCGCCGCGCTCGTGATCATGTCGGACACCAAGGCGCGCGAGCTGGGCCTGACCCCGCTGGCCCGGATCGTCTCCACCGGCGTCACGGGTCTCTCGCCGGAGATCATGGGGTACGGCCCCGTCGAGGCCAGCAAGCAGGCGCTGGGCCGCGCGGGCCTGGGCATCGGCGACATCGACCTGGTGGAGATCAACGAGGCGTTCGCCGCGCAGGTCATCCCCTCCTACCGGGACCTGGGCGTCGACCTCGACAAGCTGAACGTCAACGGCGGCGCGATCGCCGTCGGCCACCCCTTCGGCATGACGGGCGCCCGGATCACGGGCACGCTGATCAACGGGCTCCAGTTCCACGACAAGCAGTTCGGCCTGGAGACCATGTGCGTCGGCGGCGGCCAGGGCATGGCCATGGTGATCGAGCGGCTGAGCTGAGCTGAGCCGGGGCGTGGGGCAGGGGCCGCCGAATCCCGTCGAGCCCCAGTCGTGACTCAATCTCCCCCAGGATGTGACCTACCGCCTGGGGGAGGCCAAATTACCCTGGTCACGGCAGTGGCAGGCCGACCGTAAGGCCGAAAGACCTGTCCAATTCATGACGTAATGCACTGCCGACGTGCGCGCCCCCACGACAAGCTGATGTAGGAAGTCGGGGGACCATTGAAGACCGGGAGTAAGTCAGTGAGCGCCATGTCTATTGCCCTGCTGCTCACCACGGCCGCCGCCACGGCCGTGGGCGTCGCCGCCCTGCACGCCGCTCATGGGCTGCGGCGCGAGGTCACGGCCCTGCGCGGCGAACTGTTCCTGGCGAATCCGGCCGGCCACGCCGCCGTACCGCAGGCCCGCTCCGGCGATTCGGCGCCGGCCGCCGCCACATCCACCGAGGACATACGGCTGGCGGTCGCCGAGGCCCTGGCCGAGGAGCGCGAGCGGGAGCTGGCCGAGGCGCGCGCCTTCTGGGCCGCGCAGGAGGCCCGCGACGCCAGCGACGCACCGTCGCTGCTGGGCGGCTTCATCGGCCCCGGCTCCGACGACGGCCCCTTCTACGTGCCGCGCCAGGCCGACTTCGTGGGCCTGGAGGCGCTGGACCTCGACGCGCTCGACCGCGCCGACCGCGCCCGCCGTGCCACGGAGGACGACTACGACGACCTCGCGGAGCTGGCGGAACTCGCCGAGCTGCGGGAGAGCGGCGAGCTGGGGGACCACACCGAGGCCGCGGATCTCGGGGAGTACGACGACCTGGAGAACCTCGGGGACTACACCGACTTCGAAGCGCTGCCCGCGCTCCCGGAGCTGAGCGAGGTGAGTGAGGTGAGTGAGGTCAGCGAGGTCGGTGAGTTCGCCGAGGACTCCCCCGAGCTGGCCGCCGCCCGCCGCAGGCACCCCTCGCACCCCGACTTCGTCCCCGTCCGCACGCCGGTCGTCACCGACCACGAGCGCACGGTCGCGCGGCTGGAGGAGCTGGCCGACGCGCGTACCGCGCTCGCCGACGTCCGGCCCGGCCCGCTGGGCACGCTCGACGTGTACGTCTTCACGGACGGTACGACGCTCTGCATGACGCCGGGCCACCGCGAGACCGCGGAACGCCTCGCGGGCGCGCTGCGCGCCGGCGGTACGCCGTTCCTGCTGGGCGGCTCGGGTGTCTCGGGGGCGTACGCCCTCACGTTCTCGTGCGGCGCCTCCGCCGGTGCGGACGACGTCCGGTGCGCGGGGAACGCGGGTACGACGGGTGAGAGCGCCTCCGCCGACGACCACATCTACATTCTCGCGGACCGGGTCATAGCTTCGCTCTAGCCACGGCCCGCTCCACCGCCCTCACGGCCTCGTCCAGTTCCGCCACGGACGGGGCCGTTCTCAATGCCTCCGCCAAGTCACCCGCCGCGACGGTGAGTTGATCGGCGACGACGAAGACACCGACGTCCGGCATGATCCTCGGCGGTTCCGGCAGAACGCCGTCCGGGGCTTCGACGCGCTGGGCGGTCACGGACAATTCCCTGGCCAGGGCCAGCCCTTCGGCCGCGGCCCCGCGCTGCAGCCTGCTCTGCGGGGCCGCGCGCAGCCGGTCGGCGAATCGGTCCACGGCAGCGGTCAGCGGCGTCGTATCAAGCACCCCGCGACCCTACGCGCCCCTCCCGGACTGTTGCCAACGGGCGAACGCTCAGGCACGGTGACGTGAAGGACCAGTACGCGAAGCAGCGTCCGGAGGCGCCGATGTCCGTTGTTTTCTCCGAAGAGACCCACCGCAACCTGCTGTCCCGTATCCCACACTGCACCGGCCGCGAGATCACCGACTGGCTCCGCACGGTCGACGACGGCCCCGCCCTTGTCCGTTTCGACGAGAAGGTCGCCTGGCTCCGCGGCGAGTACGACCTCGCGTACGGGCACGCGAAGGCGATCATCCACGAGTACGACCTGAGGCGGGCCGCCCGCAGACTGGGCTGACGGCGCGGGCCGAGGCCGGCCGCCGGGCGAAGACGACCGAAGGGGTCCACGGGCTGCTGCCCGTGGACCCCTTCGTCGTGTCCGACTGCCGCGTACCGCGGCTACCGCCAGTCGCTGCCGTGTACGGCCGCTACCGCCAGTCGCTGCCGCTAGTCGTTGCCGCTCAGGATCGAGAAGAGCCGCAGCATCTCCAGATAGATCCAGACGAGCGTCATGGTGAGGCCGAAGGCCGCCATCCAGGACTCCTCGCGCGGCGCGCCGTACGTGACGCCGTCCTCGACCTGCTTGAAGTCGAGCGCCAGGAAGCACGCGCCGAGGATGATGCCGATGACACCGAAGAGGATGCCGAGGCCGCCGCTGCGGAAGCCGAGGCCGTCACCGCCGCCGAAGACGCTGAACAGCAGGTTGGCGACCATGAGGAGCACGAAGCCCATCGCGGCGGCCATCACGAAGCCGTAGAACCGGCGCGTGACGCGGATCCAGCGCATCTTGTACGCGATCAGCACACCGGCGAAGACCGCCATCGTGCCCATCACCGCCTGGACGACCACGCCCGGCGAGAGGTACGTGCTGACCGCGCTGCTGATCACGCCGAGGAAGACGCCCTCGAACGCGGCGTACGCCAGGATCAGCGCCGGGACCGGCTTGCGCTTGAACGACTGCGCCAGGGCCAGGACCAGGGCCACGAGGGCCGCGCCGATGGCGATGCCGTACGACTTGCCGATGTTGTCCTGGTCGACCGGGAGCAGGACCCAGGCGAGGACGGCGGTGAGGACGACCGTGCCGAGCGTCGACGCGGTGCGCGTCACGACGTCGTCGATCGTCATGACCCCGGCACGGGCGGGCGCCTGCGGACCGGCACCGCCGAACTGGGGGTCCGTCTGCGCGTAAGGGTTGGTCGCGTACGGATTCGTCGCGTACGGGTTCTGCGTTCCTACGGCGGGGCCCCCGGCCTGCGGCGCCGCGTTGAACCCCGCTTGACCGTTGTCGCGACTGAAGCCCCGTCGCGAGAAGACCGGGTTGCTGCTCCTCATCTCACTCCTCCATGGCGGCCACCCTGCGCGGCCTTGGCACAAGAGTAATGCGGGAGCAAAGGGAACACCCTAGTGCCCTGGGAGGATCTTTCCTCGATCGTGACGCGAGGGGTTCCGGAGGCGGGTCGCCGGGCCGGCCCGGAGCACCGTCCGGTGGCGCTTACGCACCCCTCCGGGAGGCTCTCCGGCGACACCGCCCGGAGTCCGGGATTCTGCGGATTGACGCGCACTCGACAAGATGATCAAGGGCTCTGAGCTGCGGGTTCACCGGCTCCCGGAGCTGACTATTCGTCAAGAGCTTTACTTTTCAATCGAGTTGGCCGATCGTGGCGATCCGCAGGCACGTTTCAGCAGCAGTGTGCCTCAGAGGCAAGAAAGTGGGGATGAATCGATCTTCGCAGGTCAGCACACGTACGATGAGTGTGCCCGGAACCGGACTTGAACCGGTACGCCCCATTTGGGGCAGCGAGGTTTAAGCTCGCCGTGTCTGCATTCCACCATCCGGGCGTACGCGGCTCCGCGTTGGCTCACGAGCCTATCCGGGAGGACCCCTCGGACGGCCGGGTACTTGGGCGATCCTGTCTGATTTTATTGGCACCTGAGGGTGTGTCAGCCCTGGTAACACGCCATCGGCACATGCCGGAAGCAGGACGAAGGTCTTGATACGGACCTCGGGATATGACGGAAACTCGCCGCTCTCTGTCTACTATTCGCCACTCCCCGCACACGGATTGCGCACAGGGGTCGCCGGCGTGACAACACGGTGACGGGGTGACCGGAGCCAGGACCGGATCCGGGACGGACCCCGGACGGGTCAGGAGCAAAGCCGGGGCGGCCTCCGGACGGACCTCGGACAGATCTCGGACGGACCGGGGACCGGAGTCAGGGTCGGTGTCATACCGGAGGGACGGGGTCGACGTCATACCCGAGGAGGACGGAGCCACCTCCCGGTCCGACCCGAGAGGGCCACCGGAACGGGCACGAGGGGTGACGACCCGGGGCCGCACGGGGGAGAGGATGAAATCAATCCACCAAGCGCCCCTGAAGGAGCCCCACCCGTGACGACCATGCCTCTCCTCCACCGCGCCAGCGCCGTGGCCGCCCACGCCTCCGGCTTGTCCAAGGTCTACGGGCAGGGCGAGACGCAGGTGGTCGCCCTCGACCAGGTCAGCGTCGACTTCCGGCAGGGCGAGTTCACCGCGATCATGGGCCCGTCCGGGTCCGGCAAGTCGACCCTGATGCACTGTGTGGCGGGTCTCGACAGCTTCAGCAGCGGTTCCGTACGCATCGGTGACACCGAGCTGGGGACGCTCAAGGACAAGCAGCTCACCCAGCTCCGCCGCGACAAGATCGGCTTCATCTTCCAGGCGTTCAACCTGCTGCCGACCCTGACGGCCCTGGAGAACATCACGCTCCCCATGGACATCGCGGGCCGTAAGCCCGACAAGCAGTGGCTGGACAACGTGATCACGATGATCGGCCTCAAGGACCGGCTCCACCACCGTCCCACCGCGCTCTCCGGCGGCCAGCAGCAGCGTGTGGCGGTCGCCCGCGCGCTGGCCTCCCGCCCCGAGATCATCTTCGGCGACGAGCCGACCGGAAACCTCGACTCACGGGCCGGCGCCGAGGTGCTGGGCTTCATGCGCAACTCCGTACGGGAGCTGGGCCAGACCGTCGTCATGGTGACCCACGACCCGGTGGCCGCCTCCTACGCGGACCGGGTGATCTTCCTCGCCGACGGCCGGATCGTCGACGAGATGCTGCACCCCTCCGCCGACGGCGTGCTCGACCGGATGAAGGACTTCGACTCCAAGGGCCGTACGAGCTGACGGCGCCCGAGCCGGCGACACCCGAGCCGACCACGCCCCGGCCGACGACGACCGTCGCCCGGCCCTCCTGACGGCCCCGCACCGGCCGGCCCCCTCTCCTCTCTCCACCGCGGCACGTCCGCCCGCCCCGCCGTCCTCCGGCCGCGCGGGCCCGTCCTCCGCCCTGCCCGCTTCCGGCCTGCCCACTTCACCTGGACTCCCACCATGTTCCGTACCGCCCTGCGCACTGTGCTCGCGCACAAGGCCCGGCTGCTGATGACCGTGCTCGCCGTGATGCTCGGCGTGGCCTTCGTCTCCGGCACCCTGGTCTTCACCGACACCCTCGGCAACGCCTTCAACAAGCAGTCGGCCAAGAGCTACAAGGACGTCGCCGTCTCCGTCTCCTCGTACGCCTCCAACGAGGCGGAGCCCGACGGGAAGAAGCCGGAGCCGGGACTCAGCCCGAAGACCCTGGACAAGATCGGCGCCGTCGACGGCGTCGCCTCCGTCACCGGCCGGGTCGACGGATTCGCCGGCGTGGCCGACCCGGACGGCAAGCTCATCGGCAACGGCTGGTCCAACACCGGTACCAACTTCGCCCCCGGCGAGAACGGCAAGGACGCCGCGTACGACTTCACGGAAGGCGCGGGCCCCACGGAGGCCGGCCAGATCGCGCTCGACAAGTCCACCGCGTCCCGGGGTGAGTACAAGGTCGGTGGCCCGGTCCGGGTCTCCACCAACGGACCGGTGAAGGAGTACACCCTCTCCGGCGTCTTCACCACCGAGGACGGCGCGGTCAACGCGGGCGGCAGCCTGGTGCTCTTCGAGACCTCGGTCGCCCAGAAGCTCTACCTGGAGCCGGGCTTCTTCCAGAACGCCACCGTCACGGCGGCGCCCGGCGCCTCCGACGCGAAGATCCTCGACGCGGTCGAGCCGCTGCTCCCCAAGGACGCCGAGGCCCAGACCGGCAAGCAGCTCGCCGACCAGCAGGCGGCCGACATCGAGAACCAGCTCAGCGGCATCAACCAGATGCTGCTCGCCTTCGCCGCCATCGCGCTCTTCGTCGGAATCTTCCTGATCTCCAACACCTTCACCATGCTCGTCGCCCAGCGCACCAAGGAGCTGGCGCTGCTGCGCGCCGTCGGGGCCTCGCGCCGCCAGGTCAAGCGCTCGGTGATGGCCGAGGCGCTGGTCGTGGGCCTCTTCGCGTCCGCCATCGGCTTCGTCCTCGGTGTCGGTCTGGCCACCGGACTGCGCGCGGCCATGGGCTCGTTCGGCGCGAAGGTGCCCGCCGGGCCGCTGGTGATCTCGCCGGTCGCCGTCGCCGCCGCCTTCGGGGTCGGTGTGGTGATCACCCTGATCGCCGCCTGGCTGCCCGCCCGCCGGGCAGCGAAGATCCCGCCGGTCGCCGCCATGAGCAGCGTGCACGCCGTGGCCACCATGAAGTCGCTCGTCCTGCGCAACTCCATCGGCGCCGTGCTCACACTCATCGGCGCCGCGGGCATCATCGCGGGCGCCGGGGTCGGGAAGGACGGCAAGCTGATCATCGGCGCCGGTGCCTTCTTCGCACTCGTCGGCATCATCGTGCTGATCCCGCTACTGTCGCGCCCGGTCATCGCGCTCGTACAGCCGCTGCTGAACCGGCTGTACGGCGTCGCCGGCAAGCTGGCCGGGCAGAACGCGGTCCGCAACCCGCGCCGTACGGGTGCCACCGCGTCCGCGCTGGCGATCGGCCTCACACTGGTCACCGGTCTGACCGTCGTCGGTGTCACGCTGGGCCAGGCCATCGACAAGATGACCACGGACAACATCAAGGCCGACTACATGGTCACGATGGCCAGCGGCGGCGGTCTCGACGAGTCGGCGGTCACGGCGCTGGAGAAGGCCCCCGGCGTCAGCGCGGTCTCCCCGCAGCGGTCCTCGTACCTGGAGATCAAGGGCAAGGAGACGTCCGCGTCGGGCGTGACTCCCGGTGACATCCAGCAGCTCCTCGCGCTGGAGACGAAGAGCGGTTCGCTGGATTCCCTGAGCGGTGACTCGATCGCGATGGCCTCGGACACCGCGAAGTCCAGGGGCCTGAAGACCGGCGACACGGTCACGGTGAAGTACCAGGACGACAAGACGGCCCGGCTCACGATCGGCGCCACGTACGAGCCCAACGAGTTCGTCTCACCGGTCCTGATCTCGACGGACCTGGTGGGGCCGCACGAGGCGAAGTCGCACACCCCCGAGGTGTACGTGGCGATGGACGGCGGCATGACCGAGGCCAACGAACTGGCCCTGGTGGACGCGCTGGGCGACAACCCCGCGATCAGCGTCGCCGACCAGCAGGACATCAGGAACATGTTCGGCGGCATGATCAACACCGCGCTGAACATCATGTACGGGCTGCTGGCGATGGCCCTGCTCATCGCGGTGCTCGGTGTCGTCAACACCCTCGCGATGTCGGTCTTCGAGCGTCAGCAGGAGATCGGCATGCTGCGGGCCATCGGTCTGGACCGCCGCCGGGTCAAGCGCATGATCCGGCTGGAAGCCGTGGTGATCTCGCTCTTCGGCGCGGTGGTCGGTATCGGGCTCGGCACGTTCCTGGCCTGGGCGATCGGCGAGACGATCCGCGGATCCGTCCCCGGCTACGCGCTGGTCCTGCCGTGGGAGCGGATCGGGATCTTCCTGCTCCTCGCGGGCCTGGTGGGTGTGCTGGCGGCGCTCTGGCCGGCGCGCAGCGCGGCGAGGCTCAACATGCTGACGGCGATCAAGACCGAGTGACCAGAGGCTGTCACCGGTACGGGGAAGGGCCCCGCATCCCCCCGGGTGCGGGGCCCTTCGCCGTACTCAGGTGTCTGGCGTGACCGCCGTGACTCGTGTCAGCGCCAGGTGCGGGCCCGCAGCGGGACACCCGAGGCGCCCGACTCGCCGGGCCGTACCGCCAGGATCTGGTTGACGCCGATCCTGTTGTGCTCGAAGGCGAGCGCGGAGGCGGCCATGTAGAGCCGCCAGACGCGGGCGCGGCCGGGTGAGGTGGCCCGTACCGCCTCGGGCCAGTGCTTCTCCAGATTCCGCACCCACTGACGGAGCGTCAGGGCGTAGTGCTCGCGCAGGGATTCGACGTCCCTGGCCTCGAAGCCCGCCTCCTCCAGCGTGGCGACCGTGCGGCCGAGCGGGGCCAGTTCGCCGTCGGGGAAGACGTACGCGTCGATGAAGTCGTCGATGTGGTACTGCGATTCGTCCTTCTCGGGGCGGCGCGCGATCTGGTGGTTGAGCAGCCGGCCGCCCGGCTTGAGGAGGGCGAAGAGGTCGTCGGCGTATTCGCGGTAGCGGAGCGAGCCGACGTGTTCGGCCATGCCGATGGACGAGATGGCGTCGTACGGCCCGTCCCTGACGTCCCGGTAGTCCTGGACCCGGATCTCGATCCGGTCGGTGAGGCCCTCCTCGGCGATGCGCTTGCGCGCGTACGCGGCCTGCTCGCGGGAGAGCGTGACCCCGGTGACCTGGGCGCCGTACTCGCGCGCCGCGTGCATGGCCATGGAGCCCCAGCCGCAGCCGACGTCGAGCAGCCGGTCGCCCTCCGTCAGACCGAGCTTGCGGCAGACGAGGTCGAGCTTGTCGCGCTGGGCGTCCTCCAGCGTGGCGCCGGGCTCCTCGAAGTAGGCGCACGAATAGACCATGGACGGTCCGATGACCATCTCGTAGAAGTCGTTGCCGACGTCGTAGTGGTGGCTGATCGCGGCTCTGTCCCGGTGCTTGGTGTGCAGCGCGCCGGACCTGCGCCGGACCTCCTCGGGGGGCGGCGGGGGCGGCGGCCAGAGGCCCGCGATCCCCACGATGCCCTTCGCCGCGGCGCGCATCCGCGGGTCGCGCAGCGGGCGCACCGTGTCCTTGGCGTCGGCGCCGCGCTCCCAGAGGAGTCCGGCGACCAGGTCGAGCGCGGCGTACAGATCACCGTCGATGTCGATCTCGCCGGCCACCCAGGCACGGGCGAGGCCCAGCTCGCCCGGCTTCCAGAGCAGTCGGCGCAGGGCCCGGCGGTGCCGGAGGACGAAAGTCGGCGCGCCGGGCGGACCCGACTCGCTGCCGTCCCAGGCGCGGATACGTACGGGGAGCGGGGCTCCCAGCAGTTCCTCGGCAAGAGTGCTCAGCCGCAGTGCGGCATCGGCCATGGCGCACACCTCCGTGATGGTGGATCTCCGTGATGGTGGATCCCAGAAATGCTCAACACATACGTAAACACCGCCGGGAAGGTCTGACAGTCCCGACAGCACGCAATGGGTGGGCAAAAATAGCTGCACGGGCCACGCATTTTGTGGTGAAATCCACCACTGCGCACCCTTGCCTGGCATGTCGTACCCAACTTCGGCGCCGGGCGCACGCGAAAGGGCCGCCCGCACCACGGATGGCGGGCGGCCCTTTCGGGTCGGTATGAGCGCTACGGGCGCCGGCGGCGGCTCAGGAAGCCTTCACCGTCGAACCGGCCTCGGCCTTCACCTGCTCCGAGCCGGACTCCGACTCCCCGGCGGGGACGGAGGCGGGCGCGGGGGCGGCGGTCTGACGCGCCGGGGCGGGCTTGGCCGCCTCGTAGAACTCCTCGCGCGGTGTCTCCATCGCGCCGAGCGAGACGACCTCGCGCTTGAGGAACGCCGAGAGCGTCCAGTCGGCGAAGACCCGGATCTTACGGTTCCAGGTCGGCATCGCCATGCCGTGGTAGCCGCGGTGCATGTACCAGGCCAGCCGGCCACGGAACTTGATCTTCATCTTGCCGACGACGATCATCGCGACACCCTTGTGCATGCCGAGACCCGCGACCGCGCCCTTGTTGGCGTGGCTGTACTCCTTCTGCGGGAAGCCCCGCAGGCCGGAGATCACGTTGTCGCCGAGGACCTTCGACTGACGCAGCGCGTGCTGGGCGTTCGGCGGGCACCAGGCGTTCTCGACGCCGGCCTTGCGGGCGGCCATGTCCGGGACCTGGGCGTTGTCACCGGCGGCCCAGACGTAGTCGGTGCCCTGCACCTGGAGCTTGGCGTTGGTGTCGACGTGACCACGCGGGCCGAGCGGCAGACCGTAGCGGGCGAGCGCCGGGTTGGGCTTGACGCCCGCGGTCCACACGATGGTGTTGGAGTCGACCTCGAGGCCGTTGCCCAGCACGACGCGGCCGTCGACGCAGGAGTCCATACCGGTCTTGAGGTAGACCTCGACGCCGCGGCTCTCCAGGTGCTCCTTGCCCCAGCTGCCCAGCTTCGGGCCGACCTCGGGAAGGATCTTGTCGGCGACGTCGACCAGCAGGAAGCGCATGTCCTCGCGCTTGACGCTCGTGTAGTACTTCGCGGCGTCGCGCGCCAGGTCCTCGACCTCACCGACGGTCTCGGCGCCGGCGAAGCCACCGCCGACGAAGACGAAGGTCAACGCCTTGCGGCGGACGTCCTCGTCGGTCGTCGAGTCGGCCTTGTCGAGCTGTTCGAGCACGTGGTTACGGAGACCGATCGCTTCCTCGATGCCCTTCATACCGATGCCCTGCTCGGCGAGGCCGGGGATCGGGAAGGTACGGGAGACGGCGCCGAGCGCGACGATCAGGTAGTCGAAGGGCAGCTCGTAGGCCTCACCGACGAGCGGCGAGACCGTGGCGACCTTGCGGTCCTGGTCGATGGTCGTGACTCGGCCGGTGAGCACCTCAGCCTTGGGCAACACGCGTCGCAGCGGTACGACGACGTGCCGAGGCGAGATGTTCCCGGCGGCGGCTTCGGGGAGGAAGGGCTGGTACGTCATGTACGAGCGGGGGTCGACGACAGTGACCGTCGCCTCCCCGTAGCGCATCTTCTTCAGAATGCGACGAGCCGCGTACAGGCCTACGTACCCTCCGCCTACAACAAGGATCCTGGGACGCTCCGTGGTGCTCATGCCATCGAGTATCCACCTGCCTTGGAGGGGGTGCTCGTGAGCCCCTTCACAAGCACCCCCCACACCTCTGCTACACTGCGCGGCCCCCATGATCCACATCATGCTCCCGCAGTGGAACCAAGCGGTGTCGCGAGACGTTCCGCACCCCTCGTGAGCTGGACCTTGAGACCTTTCCCAGGGGTGGACCACCGGGTGGTTCACACGCCCGCAATACCGCCGGAACGGCCCGTTGACCGGCCGTACAGAGGCGCCGGGGCGATGCCGGCGGCCCCTGGGGAGTGATGTGCGCCCAACCCGGCGGTTTCTCTTGTGAAGAACTTCACGAACTTCGTTCCGGGACCCGGCACAGAGACCCCGTAAGACCCCCGTAAAGGCGCTCGGGGGACGCTCGGGACCGCCCCAGGAGCCCCTGGAACACGCCCGGTTCACCCGCCCGGCCGAGCGGCCTCGATCCAGTCTCGACCCGGCCTCGACCCGGCCTTGATCCGGGTCGGTCCGAGTCGGCCGGGGCGGTGTACACACACTCGCGTACACTTCAGCCATGGATGAGAACGCTGTGACCGTACGTGAGGCCCGCGCTCACCTTGCGGACCACATCAACCGTGCCGAACGGGGCACCCCGACGATAATCACGCGCAACGGTGCCGCCGTGGCCGCCCTCGTACCCATCGCGGATTTCAACGCGCTGGAAGAAGCGGCGGACGAATTGCTCGCGCGCGAGGCCGAGGCGACGTTGGCCGAAGGCGGCCCGACCGTGACCATGGCCGAGCTGCTGGCCGACCTGTTCACCGAGCGCGACGAGGGCGCGGCGTGAAGTACGCGTTCCGGTTCACCACGGCGGCACAGCGGCAACTCCGGGCAATCGACCGGCCTGCCGCCATGCGCATCCTCGCCGCGCTGACCGCACTCGGCGACGACCCGTACCGCGAGGACGCCGACATCAAGAAACTGACCGGGCCGTCCGGTCTCTACCGTCTTCGGGTCGGCAGCTACCGGATCGCCTATCAGGTCCTGGACGGCGAGCTCGTCGTCCTCGTCGTCAAAGTCGGCGACCGTCGTGACGTCCACCGCGACATCTGAGTGCCCGGAGCGATCGTCGCCGAAAGTCCTACGCCGGCTCAGGCGATCGACCAGCCGATGCCGTCGAGGATGTCGTGCTCGCTCACCACGACCTCCTCCGCGCCGGTCCGCTCCATGATCGTGAGCAGGATCAGCGCACCCGCCCCGATCACGTCGACCCGCCCCGGATGCATGACCGGGATCGTCGCGCGTTCGGCGTGGGTGGAGGACAGCAGCGTCGTGGTGATCTCCCGGACCATCTCGAAGGGGATGCGCGCGTGGTGGATCGCCTCCGAGTCGTACGTCGTCAGCCCCAGCGCGATCGCCGCGACCGTGGTGACGGAGCCGGCCAGGCCGACGAGGGTGCGGGCCTCGCCCAGCGGGACGCTCTCCTCGGCCTTGTCGAGCGCGGCGGCGATGTCCGCGCGCAGGGCGGTGATGTCGGCCTGGGTGGCCGGGTCGGCCGGGCGGTGGCGTTCGGTCAGCCGTACGCAGCCGATGTCCACCGAGCGCGCGGCGGTGACCCGGTCGGCGCCGACGACGAACTCCGTGGAGCCGCCGCCGATGTCCACGACCAGGTAGGGCTTCGCCAGGTCGGTGCGGCCGGTCAGCTCCTTGGTGGCGCCGGTGAAGGAGAACTCCGCCTCCTGGTCGCCGGTGATCACCTCGGGTTCGACACCGAGGATGCCGAGGACGCCACGCACGAACTCGTCGCGGTTCTCGGCGTCGCGGGACGCGGAGGTGGCCACGAAGCGGGTGCGGTCCACGCCGTGCGCCTTGATGACGTCGGCGTACTCACGGCAGGCCGCGAAGGTGCGCTCCAGCGCCTCGGGGGCGAGCCGGCCCGTCCGGTCGACGTCCTGGCCGAGCCGCACGATCGTCATGCGCCGGTCGAGGTCGACGAGTTCGCCGGTGGCGGGGTCGGCGTCGGCCACCAGGAGGCGGATGGAGTTCGTACCGCAGTCGACGGCCGCGATCCTGGTCATTCGGTGTCTCCCTCGTCTCCCACAGCGGGGCCGTCGTTTGTGAACGGGATCACACAGGGGCCCTTGCGCCACCACTCGGGCAGCATCGCCAACGCCTCGTCGCCCAGCGGGTTCACTCCCGGACCCGCCGCGAGCGAGTGGCCGACCAGCACGTGCAGGCACTTCACCCGGTCCGGCATCCCGCCGGCGCTCGGGAAGCCCGCCAGTACGTCGATGGTGTCGCGGCGCGCGATGTAGTCCTCGTGCGCCTTGCGGTACGCGGCGGCCAACTCCGGGTCGGTCGCCAGGCGTTCGGTCATCTCCTTCATGACACCGTTCGCCTCCAGCGTGCCGATGGCCGAGGCCGCGCGCGGGCAGGTCAGGTAGTAGAGCGTCGGGAACGGCGTGCCGTCCGGGAGACGCGGGGCGGTCTCCACCACATCGGGCTGCCCGCAGGGGCAGCGGTGCGCGATGGCGCGCAGACCGCGCGGGGGCCGGCCGAGCTGTTGCTTGAACGCCGCGACGTCCGCCTCGGTGGGTTCGGTGCGTGTCGTCTGCGGAGGGGGCGTTTGCATACCTGCGTCGGTTTCCTTGATGTCTATCTGTCCGTCCGGTCGGCGTTGTCGACGCCGTCCAGGAGATTGGAGTACCAGGGCCGGTCGGCCGCGCCCTGGTCGGTGCGGCGCTCCTCGGCCGCCCGGGGGTCGGCCATGATGTAGCCGGTCTCCCCCGGCATCACGTAGTGCAGATGCTCGCGCGCCAGGCGCTGGACGTACGCGTCGTCCTGGAGGCGGGCCTTCTCGTCCCGCAGCTCCTCGACCCGCTGCGCCGCCTCACGCGTCAACTGCTCCTGCTCCGCGATGTCGCCGCGCTGCGACACGTACTGCCGCATCGGATAGGCGAGCGCCACGATCAGCGAGCAGACGACGAGCACGAGGAAGGCCGCGCGTCCGGTGAGCCGGGAGCGGCGGGCCTGCCTGCGGGTCTGCGAGCGGTAGACACGGGCGGCGGTCTGCTCGCCCAGGATCCTGATCTTGGTCGCGGTGGAGAACCGGTCCCGGTTCGCGGCCATGGTCCCGCCTCCCTGGAGGCCCGGCGGACCCCTCGTACCTCTGTACCGGCGTACTGCCTCTGTACGCGCGTACGTCCCCGGACACGGTACGGGACCGTGGCCGGGGACGGCCGTAGGACGGGCACGGTGGTCAGTCCTTCAAGAGGTCAGTCCTTGAAGCGGGGGAACGCGCTGCGGCCCGCGTACACCGCCGCGTCGTCGAGGATCTCCTCGATACGCAGCAGTTGGTTGTACTTGGCGACGCGCTCGGAGCGGGCCGGGGCGCCGGTCTTGATCTGGCCGCAGTTGGTGGCGACGGCCAGGTCGGCGATCGTGACGTCCTCGGTCTCGCCGGAACGGTGCGACATCATGCACTTGAAGCCGCTGCGCTGCGCCAGCTCGACGGCGTCCAGGGTCTCGGTCAGCGAACCGATCTGGTTGACCTTGACGAGCAGGGCGTTGGCCGAGCCCTCCTCGATGCCACGGGCCAGGCGCTCGGGGTTGGTGACGAAGAGGTCGTCGCCGACGATCTGGACCTTGGAGCCCAGCTTGTCGTTGAGGACCTTCCAGCCGGCCCAGTCGTCCTCGAAGAGCGGGTCCTCGATGGAGACCAGCGGGTACGAGGCGACAAGCTCCTCGTAGTACTCGGTCATCTCGGCGGCCGAGCGGGACTTGCCCTCGAACTCGTAGGAGCCGTCCTTGTAGAACTCGGAGGCCGCCACGTCGAGCGCGAGCGCGATGTCCTTGCCCGGGGCGTAGCCGGCTTCCTTGATGGCCACGAGGATCAGGTCGAGCGCGGCGCGGTTGGACTCCAGGTTCGGCGCGAAGCCGCCCTCGTCGCCGAGGCCCGTGGAGAGCCCCTTCTCCTTCAGGACCTTCTTCAGCGTGTGGTAGACCTCGGCGCCCCAGCGCAGGGCCTCGGAGAACGACTCGGCGCCGATCGGCGCGATCATGAACTCCTGGATGTCCACGTTGGAGTCGGCGTGCGACCCGCCGTTGAGGATGTTCATCATCGGAACGGGCAGCAGGTGCGCGTTCGGGCCGCCGAGGTAGCGGAACAGCGGCAGGTCCGAGGCTTCGGACGCGGCGTGCGCCACGGCCAGGGAGACACCGAGGATGGCGTTGGCGCCGAGCGAGGACTTGTCCGGCGTGGCGTCCAGGTCGAACATCGCCTGGTCGATGAGGCGCTGCTCGGTGGCGTCGTAGCCGACGAGCTCCGGGCCGATCTGCTCGATGACGGCGAGGACGGCCTTCTCGACACCCTTGCCCTGGTAGCGGTTCTGGTCACCGTCGCGGAGCTCGAGGGCCTCGAACGCACCGGTGGACGCACCGGAGGGGACAGCAGCACGGCCGGTGCTGCCGTCGTCGAGGCCGACCTCGACCTCGACCGTGGGGTTGCCTCGGGAGTCAAGGATTTCCCGGGCTACGACGACGTCGATGGACGGCACGAGCATCTCCTTCTGGGATGTGACGCGTGGAGTGCAGGGCCTCGTTGGCCTTGCGGCATGAGCCTAACCGGCTCCCGGTCGGCGGTCGGCAGATGCCCGCCCGCTGGGACGAAAAGAGTCCTGAATGCCCGTTCAGCCGCGAATGTCCTGGGGTCCGTGGACCGGCGGCCGGGCGGACCCGGGCGTCGTACCGCAGCACCTCGGACAGGGCCCGAGCCCCGTACCGCAGCACCTCGGACAGGGCCCGAGCCCCGGTACGGCGCGTCCGGGGGGAGTGAGGCGCGCCGTGCCGGGGCTCAGGGAGGGAAGGGTCAGCTCAGGTGGAGCTGCTGACCCGGGAAGATCTCGTCGGCGTTCTCGACGATGTCCTTGTTCAGGTCGAAGAGCTTCTTCCAGCCACCTTCGACCTTCTTGGCGTCCGCGATCTTGGAGAGCGTGTCGCCGGCCTTGACCTTGTACTCGCCGTCGCCCTTCTTGATCGGGCCGCGCGTCTCACTACGCGAGGCGGGCTGCTCCTGCGCGGCGCGCGGGGCGGACTCCTGCTTCGGGGCGGCCTTCGGGGCAGGGGCCTGCTGCTGGGCGCTGTCGTCCGAGCCGGCGTTGTTGGAGGCGTTGGACAGGCCGACACCACAGCTCGGCCAGGCACCCTTGCCCTGGCCCGCGAGGACCTTCTCGGCGATCTGTATCTGCTGCGACTTCGACGCCTGGTCGGCGCTGGAGGCGAAGGCGGTGCCGCCGTACGCGGCCCAGGTGGAGGGCGAGAACTGGAGGCCGCCGGAGTAGCCGTTGCCGGTGTTGATGGACCAGTTGCCGCCGGACTCGCACTGGGCGACGGCGTCCCACTCGGCGGTGGTGGCCGCGGAGGCGGAGGTGGCGCCGATCAGCGGGGCCGCGACAGCGGCACCGGTGATGCCGGCGAGCGTGGCGTAGCGGACGGCCTTGGAGGGGCGGCGGTGCTTGGCCTTGCCGGACTTGCTGGAAAACAGCATGCGAAATCTCCTCACCGACGCCTACGAGGTGAGCTGTCGGGTTCGGGCCAAGTGAGTTGCCCGGCCGTGCGACCCGGGAACGTCTTCACGTCCCCCTGCACACGGCTGCACCCCGAGCCGGCCGTACTGGCCGGCACTTACCTTTGGGTCCCCCGCTCCTGCCTTCGGCGCTTGACGCGACGACTACTCCCCCCGACCGACGGCAGGATTCGGCGTGACGGTCGACGGTGCCCGCGGTGCGAGCGGTTCAGACCGTAAACACAGACATCCCGGATGTTCAAAGAAGGAACATCCGGGATGATTCGCCCATCCCGCCCCGAGGAAACCTCTGTTTACGCAGGTCGGGACGGAAGCGAGGCGACGTGCCGGTCAGACCGCATCAGTTGGGACGAAGAGACCCTTGTCTCACTTGCGCAGATACGGACATAGACCGTTTAACTACCCCTACTTCGCGGTCAGATCGAGGCTCTGGCCCGGCAGGATCAGGTCGGCGTCGGAGCCCACGACCTCGCGGTTCGCCGCGTAGAGCGCGGACCAGCCGCCCTCCACCTTCTGCTCGTCGGCGATGGCCCACAGGTTGTCGCCGGCCTGGACGGTGTACGAGCCGTCGGCGGCGGCCGTGTCCTCGGCGGCGGTGTCACCGTTACGTGCCGAACCGTCACCCCGCGAGGCATGACGGCCACTTTCACGCTCTTCGTCCGCGTTGCCCGTCTTGCCTGCTTCGGTCGACCCGTCGGTGGCGCCCGTTCCGGCGTCCGCCTCGCCGCGGTGCTTGCCGGTGCCCTGGCCGGCGTCGGCCTCGGTGCCGGGCTCCGCGCTCGGCGTCGTACCGGACCCGGTACCCGACTCCGTACTCGACTCCGTACTCGGCTCCGCGCTGGGCTTCTCGCCACCGGAGGCCGAATCACGGCCGAACTGCCCGGACGACGGCGTCGACTCGGGAGCGGGCGGCAGCACGGCCTCCTCGCTCGACTCGGGCGCGGGCTCCGCGGACGTCTCGGGCTGCTGGGTGGCGTCGCCGGAGGGCTCGCCATCCGGCGACGCACCGTCGTCCGCCGTGAGCCCGGTGACCAGCGCGCAGGTCGGCCACGCGGTCGGCCCCTGCGCGTCGAGGATCTTCTCGGCCACGGCTATCTGCTGGCTGCGGCTGGCCTGGTCGGCGGTGGGCGCGTACGCCGTACCGCCGAAGTCGGCCCAGGTCTCCTGGGCGATCTGGAGCCCGCCGTAGTGCCCGTTGCCGAAGTCGGCGCTCCACATGCCGCCGCTCTCGCACTCGGCGACACGGTCCCAGGTGGCGGCGTCGGCCGCGCTGGCGCCGGTCGCGCCGAGCAGCGGGATGGCGATCGCCGAGCCTGTCACCCCTGCCGCGACGACGAGGGCGGGGGCTTGACGGGGCCGACGGTGCCGGCCGTTCCCGGAGCGCATGCGATTGCCTTCCGTGAGACTGCTGAAACGTGAATCCCGAACACGGGTTCCGAACGTGAATTCCGAACAGGTGACTGCTGGGACGGTCGTGAACGTAGCCGTACTCCAACGTCTGTCACAAGTCGATACAGCGGAGATCACGTGAAAGTCACAGTGTTGACGATCACTCAGTCACGCACCGCTGTGAACTGCACCGGGAGCGTACGCAGTCCACGCATGATGAGCCCGCCACGCCACCGCAAATCGGATGGATCGACCGCAAGTCGCAAGTCGGGCAGGCGGGTCAGGAGTGTCCCGAGCGCGGCCTGTCCTTCCAGGCGGGCGAGCGGTGCGCCGAGACAGTAGTGGATGCCGTGGCCGTATCCGAGGTGTTTGTTGTCACTCCGCGACAGATCGAGCCGGTCCGGATCGGCGAACCGCTCCGGGTCGCGGTCGGCGGCGGCCAGTACGACGAGGACGGGGTCGCCCACCGCGACGCTCTGCCCGCCGAGTTGGACGGGCTCGGTGGCGTAGCGCCAGGTGGCCAGCTCCACCGGCCCGTCGTAGCGCAGCAGTTCCTCGATCCCGGTGGCGAGCAGCCCGGTCTCGCCTGCGTCGAGGGAGCGTTGAAGGCGTTCGCGCTGGTCGGGGTTGCGAAGCAGCGCGTAGACCCCGTTGCCCACCAGATTGACGGTCGTCTCGAACCCCGCGAAGAGCAGGATGAACGCCATGGCGGCGGCCTCGTTCTCGGTGAGGTGCTCGCCGTCGTCGCTCGCGCGGATCAGCCCGGAGATCAGGTCGTCGCCGGGGGCGTCCCTCTTGCGGTGGATGAGTTCGGCGAGATACCCCCGCATCTTCTTCACGGACCGCGCGACCCCACCCCGCGGCCCGCCGCCGTGCCGGATCATCATCCCGGCCCAGTCGCGGAAGTCGTCCTGGTCCTCGCGCGGGACCCCGAGCAGATCGCAGATCGCGTAGATGGGGAGCGGGAAGGCGAAGTCATGGATGAGGTCGGCCTCCCCCTTCGCCGCGAAGGCGTCGATCAGCCCGTCCGTCAACTCCTGCACACGGGGCGCGAATTCGGCCACCCGGCGCGGGGTGAACGCCTGCGACACCAGGCGCCGCAGCCGGGTGTGGTCGGGCGGATCGATGTTCAGCAGATGCGTCATCAACTCCGCGCCCCGCTCCCCCGGGATCCCCGTCTTCCCCTTGGCGTGCGCCTGCTCGGCGTGATGCACGGGATTCTTGGACAGCCGGGGATCGGCGAGGGCCCGCTTGGCATCCACGTACCGCGTCACGAGCCACGCGTCGACCCCACTGGGCAGCCGGGTCCGGTGCACGGGCGCGTGCTCGCGCAGCCAGGCGTAGGCGGGGTAGGGGTCGGTGGCGAACTCCCAGGTGAAGAGTTCGGGGGCGGGGGGTGACAGCTCGGACATGCGCCCGACAGTAACCGGCGCCTGTGCGTTCCCCAGGACCGCGGGGTCGAGGTCGGGTACTCGGTCCGTGATCGCCTTCGGGGCCGCGCTGGAGCACAGTCAGCCGTCTCCCCGGCTCTCCCGAAGGCGAGGACAGAACCACCGCGTACTGCGAAAATCCCAGCTATGAACGCGTCTACCTCTCCCGCAGACCACGACTGGAACGACTTACTCCAGCAAGGCACCGGTCCCGTGCAGCAGAGCTTCCTGGACCTGGTGAGAGACACCCGTGACTACGTCGGCTACCACCCCAACGTCGTCTGGGGAGATCTCCAGACCCCGCGGTACGCCGAGGCCATGCTGCGCCTCGTCGTCGGTTTCCATGAGCTCCCCGACGACGTCGAGGCCGGTGTCGCTGCACGGACGGCACGAGCCCAGTACATCGGGCAGGACGGCAGGAGCTACCACGTACTGCTCGGAGAGCAGGCTCTGCTGACGAACATCGGCGGCGCGGACGTCATGCGAAGCCAGCTCCAGCACCTGCTGAAAGCCACCGCGCTTCCCGGGCTCACCTTGGGCATCATTCCCGCGCGCGCCCCACTCCACATCTATCCCGGCGACGGCTTCTCTCTCTTCGACGACCGCCGAGCCGAGGTGGAGGGCTACCGCGGCGCCGAAACGATCACCGACCCCGCCCGGCTCCAGGTGTTCCGCGCGGCGTTCGCGCTCCTCCAACCGTCGGCCGTGTACGGCCAGGACGCGCGCGACCTCATCAAGGCCACGATCTCGGTGACGTGACAAGCGACGACAGAGCACGGTTGCCGGCGGCAGGTTCGACGGGAACCTGCGAAGCAACTGAGGTTCGCGGAGAAACGCCACGACGCCGGAGTGGCGGATTCCGTGTCGCCCTCGAGGCCGGCGAAGTGGTCGAACTCGCCCGCTTCGACGCCGAGAATGAAGGCGCGGAGCTTCTCGGGGGTGGTGGTGACGATGGTGACGGGCTGGTCGCTCTCCTGGATCTTGATGGAGCCGTCGTCGGCTGTGCCGAGGTGGACACAGCGGCGCGGCGCCGGGAGCTACTGGCGGGCGGTCGGCAACGACGTCCCGCCTGCTCACCGTGGGCACCCGCCAGTACGGCCTGTACGACAAGTACGGCAACGCCTGCGTCGACCGGCGCGCCAACGCCCACCTCCGCACGGGCCAGTTCCCCGCGCGCGACCCGACCTGCGAGAGGTCTAGGTCCTGTCCGGGGGGCGGTGGCCGGCGATCGACTCCGCCGCGTCGGAGATCAGCAAGCGGGCAGCCCCGCCACGTACCGCATCGCGTGCGAGCCCGTCGAACGCCCTGGAGTACAGCTCGACCTGGCTCGGCTGCACCAATGTCACCGCCGCGTCCAGGGAGTCCGCATGCACCCGCGCCGCGTCGAAGATGGTGAACGTGGGCAACGGCCAGACGGTGCGCTCGGCGGAGAACGGAATCACCCCCAGGGCGACGTGCGTGAACGTCGTGGCGTCACGGAGGTGGTCGAGCTGCGCGGCCATCGTGTGCGGTCCGCCGATGCGGTGACGGAGTACCGCCTCCTCCAGGAGGATGGAGAACCGGTGCTTGCCGTCGCGCACGACACGGTTGCGTCTCACCCGTGCCGCGGCGGCCTCCTGCACGTCGTCGGGGGTGCCCCGAAAGGCGGCGATGGAGGCGAGCAGCGCGGTCGCGTACTCGGGGGTCTGGAGAAAGCCCGGCATCACGTCGGAGCAGTACACGCGGAAGTGCGCGGTGCGTTCGTAGAGCGTCGCGCCGGATTCCTGCAGTCGGCGCAGACCGGTCCGCTGAAGGCGTCTCCACCGCACGTACGCCTCGGCGGACTGCCGATGGGCCGCGACGAGGTCGGCCGACTGGTCGTCGGCGTGGCAGGCGGCGCACCAGGCGCGGAGGTCGGCGTCCGAGGGAAGAGTCCGCGCGTTCTCGATACGAGACGATTTCGACTCCGACCATCCGCACCTGGCGGCCAGTTCACGCCCGGAGAGCCCGGCGTCGAGCCTCAGTTCGCGCAGCCGCGCCGCTACCGCGTCCCGAGCCTGCTGGACGTCGGCCGACGGATGCGGATACATGAGGGGGCGAGGCCGTTCCGGTCAGATCTTGTAGTGCTCGTGCGGGACAGCACGTTCCCACACACTTTCGAATGCCGCGACACAGAGGTCCAGCGTCGCCGGGTCTTCGGTGATCTCGTCCTCGACCACCACGCCGTCACCCGAGAAGTGGTGCACCCGGAGGAAGGCGCCGTCGAACGCCCAGAAGTCGTTCGCCGGGAGGGCGATCCCGTTGGCCGACCTGCGTGGCAGCCACCGGACTTGCTCGCCGGCGGTGACGTTGGCGCGGGTGACGTCGTGCTCCCACCGGATGTACTCGCTCACCGGTTCGGAGACGATACGGGCCCGGCGGATCGTGACGCCTCGGGCCACGGTGTCGGCGATGAGCTGGTCGTACGGGTGCCACCAGGATTGCCGGTCGGCCCAGTCGACGCGCTCGCCGCGCCGCCACGCGTCGAACCGTTCCGTCGGAGCGTACGAGTCACGCAGCTCCAAGTGCACGGCGGATGTGCGGCATCGGCCCAGCAACTCACCGAATCCCGGCACGCTCGACGGCATCGCACGCCTCCCTGATCAGGGGCACCATACGTGCCGGAATCCTGACGAGCGCTTCGCTCGCCGGCATGGGACCGTTCGCCGGGCTCGTCGCCTCACACTCAGCTGTCGTCGTGGAGGAATCGGGCTTCCAACCCTGGAAGAGGATTTCTCGTGCCTCGGGGTCCACCCATACCGTCGGGCAGTGGTCACGATCGGTGTGGGGATCGATGCCGATGAACTCTACGGACATGGCCGGCCTCCGGACCGTTGCTCCTTGTTTCTTTCTGCGTGCGCTTCGTAGTTAAGCGGAGCGGCTGTCGGTTCGGGGCCTCGGAGCCAGGATTGGCGTGCAAACTGCTGCAAGTCGGTCGAGAAGGGTTCCGGGCGATGCCACCGTTGCCGGAGTCGCAGCAGATGACCGAGAGAGGGACACCATGGCCAAGCACGAGAAGCCGCCGCCCGACACCGGGCAGGGCACGCCGCCGCCCGGAAACGCGGACGGGCAGGTACCGAAGCAGCCCGAGCCCGACGGCAAGCACAAGAAGTAGGGGACTCCGTGGTCTCGTTCGACGAGTGGCGTCGCCGTTTGGCGGACGCGATGGAGCGGCGTGGCGACTGGCCCGCGCGGTCTCCGTGGGTGCGCCAGGCTGTCGACGCCGTGGCGCGGGATCGGTTCGCGCCCGAGCGGGTGTGGCGGTGGGACGGGCACGACTATGTCCCCGTCGACCGCGCGGCCGATCCCGATCGGTGGGCCGCCGAGGTGTACGGGGACCCGGACGCGGCGGCCGTCACGCAGGTCACCGAGGGGCTGCCGTCCTCAAGCCTCTCGTGCGAGGCCGTGGTGGTCGACATGCTCGATTCGTTGCTTCTCGAACCCGGCCACCAGGTACTGGAGTTGGGGACGGGAACCGGCCGTAACGCCGCGCTGCTGGCGTGGCGGGCCGGGGCCGGGCGGGTCACCAGTGTGGAGGTGGACCCCGAACTGGCCGCCCTGGCGCGGGTACGGCTCCGGGAGGCGGGGACCGACGTACGTGTCGAGGTCGCCGACGGGCGAGACGTGCCGCCCGTCGCCGTACCGTACGACCGTGTGATGGCCACCTTCGCCGTCGATGAGGTGCCGTGGTCGTGGGTGGCCCGTACCCGGCCGGGCGGGCGGATCGTCACCCCGTGGGGGCGGCTGGGGCACGTCGCGCTCACCGTCGCCGAGGACGGGCGTTCGGCGACCGGTTGGATGCAGGGGCTTGCCCAGTTCATGCCCGCGCGGGGCACCGCTCAGTGGCGTGGCTCCTTCCAGCAGGTACGGGCGGCGGCGGCCGGGCCCGCCGGGGCCGAACGGCCTGTCGGTCGCCGGCTGGGGCCGCTGCGCGACGACATCCACCTCCGCTTCGCGCTGCGGGTGGCCCTGCCCGACGTGCAGATCACCACGGCGGAGGACGGTGACGGCCTCAACACCTGGCTGCACGACGGCAGTTCCTGGGCGGCCCTGTCCGCTGTGGGTGGCGGCGAGACCGTCGCGTACCAGGGCGGGCCCCGCCGGCTGGCCGACGAACTGGACGTCGCCTGGGGGCGGTGGCTCGGTGACGGCAGCCCGGCGCTGTACGACTACGGCATGACCGTGGAGCCCCACCGGCGGTACGTGTGGTGCGCGGACCCGGTCACGGGCCCCCGGTGGCCGGTCGGTTGAGCGGGTGGTTCTCGGTCAGCCGTCCGAGTCGGGCCGCTCCGCCGCGTGGATCGCGTCGCGGTAGGTGCGGGCCGCCGCGCGGAGGGCCGACTCCGGGTCGATGCCCGCGGCGTCCGCGCGGGAGGCCAGGGCGAGGAGTTCGTAGCCGATGTCGTCGCCCTGTGGGAGCGGGACGTCCAGGGGGGCGGCCGCGACGCGGGAGGTGAGTTTGGCGGCCAGGGCGAGGGCCGGCTGGGCCAGGGGGATGCCGTCCGTGATCGAGTCGCGTTGTTTCTCCGCCGCCTTGGTGCGCAGCCAGTGGGCGTGGACGTCGGCCGGGGTCTCGGCCGTCTCGTCGCCGAAGACGTGGGGGTGGCGGTGGATCAGCTTCTCGACGATCGTGGCCGCGACGTCGTCGATCGAGAAGGGTTCGTCCTCCTCCTCCGCGATACGGGCGTGGAAGACCACCTGGAGCAGTACGTCGCCCAGCTCCTCGCGCAACTCGTCGCGGTCGCCGCTCTCGATCGCCTCGACCAGTTCGTACGACTCCTCGATGGCGTACTTGGCGAGGCCCGTGTGCGTCTGGGTGGACGACCACGGGCATTCGGCGCGGACGCGGTCCATGACCTGGACGAGGTCGAGGAGCCGGGCGCCGGGGAGGTCGTACGAGCCGGGGAGCAGTTCCAGGTCGGGCATCTGGACGCGGCCGGAGCCCGCGAGGCGGGAGAGGCCGTCGGTGAGGGCCTGGTCGCCCTCGCCCGAGGGCAGGACCACGACCGTACGGCCGCCGGCGCAGGCGTCGACCAGCTCGGCCGCGGTGGGCGCGGAGTGGTCGACGGTGACGCCGGCCTCGCGCAGATACGGCAGCTGCGGGTGCGCGGCGTCCGCGCACAGCACCTGGTCGGCCTCGCGCAGCGTCTGCCAGGCGGGCCAGGACAGCACACCGGGCGCGACCCGGTGGCTGGTGGTGAGGAGGACGATTCGGCCGGGGGCGACGGAGTCAGAGGCGACGACAGGTTCTTCGGTCACCGAAGAAACCTACCTCCGGGCCCCGGCCTCGTCTCACGCGCCCGTCGGGGCCTGCTCCGGCGGGGCTTCCTTCGTGACCTGGGTGAGCCACGGCGTCTTCGCCTCGCCGAGCCTGACCTGCTTGGTGTCCCACGCGCCGTAGCGCGGGTTGACGTCGATGCCCAGTTCCTCGGACGTCTTGACCAGCACGGCGAGGACCTGCTGCTGGCCCTCCGGCGTGGTGGTGTTGGCGCCCAGCGACTGGGCCAGCTTCGACATCAGCACCTCGCGGCGGATCGCGGTGTCGATCTGGTCCGGGGTGAGCGCGCCCTGCTGGAGGAGCATCGCCGCCAACTGGTCCTCGCCGCCGGACTGCTGGGCCGCCGCCTGGCGGGTGCTCTGGATGTCCTTGCGGGACGCCTTCACCCCCGCGTCGTCCGCGGCCTTCTCCAGGATCTCGTCGAAGATCATGCTGTTGAGCTTGACCTGGCTGAGCTGGCCGGTGTTCTTGATCAGCTCGGCAGCCTGCGGAGACGCCTGCTGCGCGTCGCGTACGTCGCGGACCTGGGCCTGCAGCGAGGACGTGTCGATGCGCTCGCCGCCGACGACGGCCGCCGCGCCGGGGTGGGCGTCGTTGCCGCAGGCGGTGAGGAGCGGGGCCGCTGTGAGAAGCGCGGCTGAGAGGGTGAGCGCTGTGCGACGGCGGCGGTGCAAAGGGTGCCTCCTGGATCGTGACAACGACCGTGCGTTGATCGATGTTAGGCAGTGGCGGCGGATCCGATCCAGTCGGCCTGACTTTTTTCGAAAACTTCGCCGAACGGTCGGCCGGGGTGTCGAAATCGCGGCGGCGGCTTCTACCAGTGTGTGAGAGCACCACTGGGCGGTTACGAAGAGGAGCGAGCCATGAAGTACATGCTGCTGATGCAGTTCAGCGCGGCGACCACGGATTTCCCGGAGATCTCGACGTGGACCCCCGAGGAGATCCGGGCGCACATCGCCTTCATGGGCGACACGAATCAGATGCTCAAGGACGCGGGCGAATTCGTGGACGCGCAGGGCCTCGCGGGGCCGGACACGGCGCGGATCGTGCGGGCCGGGAGCGGCGGCACGCCCGTCGTGACGGAGGGGCCGTTCCCGGAGACGAAGGAGTTCCTGGCCGGGTTCTGGTTCGTGGACTGCGAGACGCCCGAGCGGGTGGACGAGATCGCCGCGCACATCTCGGCGGCCCCCGGCCCCGGCGGCAGACCGCTGAACATGGCGATCGAGGCCCGCCAGATCATGGCCGGACCGCCCGAGGAGTTCTAGAGCCGTGGGGAGTTCCGGAGGGGTGAGGAGTTCTGGGGCCGTGGGGAGTTCCGGCGGAGTGCGGAGTTCCGGGGGAATTCCGGGGAGCCCGCGTTGAGCCGTATCACCTTCTACGACGAGGACCTGCTGCGCACGCTCGCGCCGCAGGTCGTCGGCGTGCTCACGCGGCGCTTCGGGGACTTCGCCGCCGCCGAGGACGCCGTGCAGGAGGCGCTGCTGGCGGCGGCGACGCAGTGGCCGGACGAGGGCGTGCCCGGCAATCCGCGAGGCTGGCTGATCCAGGTCGCGAGCCGCCGGATGACCGAGCTGGTACGCGCCGAGCAGGCGCGGCGGCGGCGTGAGGACCTGGCGACGGGGCGGGAGCCGGCCGACCGGCTGGTGGCCCCGCCCGCCGACGCGGACGAACCGGCCGACCGGGACGACTCGTTGACCGTCCTGTTCCTGTGCTGCCATCCGGCGCTGTCGCCGGCCGCCGCCGTCGCGCTGACGCTGCGGTGCGTGGGCGGTCTCGGTACGGGGGAGATCGCCCGCGCCTTCATGGTGCCCGAGGCGACGATGGGACAGAGGATCAGCCGGGCGAAGCAGCGGATCAGGGCGTCCGGGGTGCCGTTCGGGATGCCGGGGCCGGACGACGAGGAATGGGCGCGCCGGCTCGGAGCCGTACTGCACGTTCTGTATCTGATCTTCAGCGAGGGGTACGCGACGAGTGCCGGGCCCGAACTCCAGCGGGTCGAGCTGTCCCAGGAGGCGATCCGGCTGACCCGCGCCGTCCATGAACTCCTGCCGGACGACGGTGAGATCACCGGGCTTCTGGCGCTGATGCTGCTCACCCAGGCCCGCAGCGCGGCCCGTACGGGGCCGGGTGGTGAGCTGATCCCGCTGGCCGAGCAGGACCGGGGGCGGTGGGACGGCGCGGCGATCGCCGAGGGCGTCGCGCTGATCACGGCGGCGCTGCCGTACGGCCCGGTGGGCCCGTATCAGGTGCAGGCGGCGATCGCCGCCGTCCATGACGAGGCGGGGTCGGCGGACGGGACGGACTGGCCGCAGATCCTGGCGCTGTACGGGGTGCTCGACGCGCTCGTCGACAATCCGGTGGTCTCGTTGAACCGCGCGGTCGCGCTGGCGATGGTGCGGGGTCCGGCGGCGGGGCTCGCCGCCGTGGACGGGCTCGAAGCGGCTGGACGCCTCGCCGGGCATCACCGGCTGTATGTGGTCAGGGCGCATCTGCTGGAGATGGCGGGCGACCGGGAGGCGGCGGCGGAGAACTACCGGGCCGCCGCCGCGCGTACGACGAGCACGCCCGAGCACCGCTACTTGTCGATACGGGCCGCGCGGCTCGGGACGGGGGCGGGGGCCGGCGACGGTTCGGTGTAGGCGGCCGGCTCCGGGCGCAGCATGATCGTGCGCGAGACCACGAACGTGATCGGGATCGCCGCCGCCGCCGCGATCAGCGGCGCGTACGTCCTGCCGAGGTGGAGCACATCGACCAGCAGATAGACGCCGCACGTGGTGATGGTGAAGTTCGCCGCGTTGGTGAGCGGGAACAGCAGGAACTTCCGCCAGGTCGGCCGGGTGCGGTAGGTGAAGTGTGAGTTGAGGAAGAAGGAGCCGATCATGCTGAGCACGAAGGCGACGACATGCGCCGCGACGTACGGGAGCCAGGTCAGCAGCACCAGATA
The DNA here is from genome assembly GCF_042667665.1 of Streptomyces sp. NPDC057307. Taxonomy (NCBI): domain Bacteria; kingdom Bacillati; phylum Actinomycetota; class Actinomycetes; order Kitasatosporales; family Streptomycetaceae; genus Streptomyces; species Streptomyces sp. NPDC057307. The sequence continues at coordinate 74,358 of NZ_JBHUZM010000003.1, forward strand.
ACAGGCGTAGTACGAACCGGTGTTGACGACGCCGACGAGCGCGAATCTGATCAGCTGGCCCCGGACCGTCATGTGCCTACGAGCTCCTGCTCCTGCTCCGAGGTGGAAAGTGTCCGGCGCGGGCGGTCCGCGTCAGTCGCCGCCACCAGATAGTGGGGGCGCCGCTTCACCTCGTAATAGATGCGGCCGACGTACTCTCCGACGACTCCCACCATCACCATCTGCACGCCCGACAGCGCCGTGACGGCCACCAGAAGTGTGACATAGCCGGGGGACTCGACCCCGTTCACCATGGCGTCGCCGACAATCCACGCCGCGTACAGGGAGGCGAGCGTGACCAGCATCAGTCCGAGGTAGAGCGCGGCCCGCAGCGGTTTGTTGTTGAAGGAGAGCATGCCGTCGAGCCCGTAGTTGAGCAGCTTTCCGAAGCTCCATTTGGAGCGGCCCTGCTCACGCACCGCGTTCTCGTACTCGAATGTGGTGGAGCGGAATCCGACCCAGGCGAAGATTCCCTTGGAGAAGCGGTTGTACTCGGCGAGGCCGAGCACCGCGTCGACCGCGCGGCGGGAGAGCAGCCGGAAGTCCCCGACGCCGTCGACCAGTTCCACATCGATCAGGCGGTTGATCAGCCGGTAGTAGACGCGGGCCGCCAGGGTGCGGGTGACCCGGTCGCCCTTGCGGGTGCGGCGGGCGATGACCTGCTCGTAGCCCTCCTCGTGGAGGGCGAGCATGCGCCGGACCAGCTCCGGCGGGTGCTGCAGGTCCGCGTCCATGATGACCACGGCCTCGCCCTTCGCGTACTGGAGGCCGGCGAGCATCGCCGCCTCCTTGCCGAAGTTGCGGCTGAAGGAGACGTAACGGGTGCGGGAGTCGCCCGCGGCGATCTTCTCCAGCCGCCGCAGAGTGCCGTCCCGGCTTCCGTCGTCCACATAGACCAGCTCGAATTCATGCCCGAGTTCCCCTTCGAGCAGCGCGAGTTCATCGGTCACATGGTCGTGGAAGCGGTCGACGATCTCCTCTTCGTTGAAGCACGGGACCACTATCGAGATCAGCACCGTAGAACCACATCCGACAGGAATGTCAGCGTTGGAGTCCCCACGTGAATTGCGGGCGGCCATCGCATGAACTGAATCACCAACGACCCTTTTGTCGGGATGCACGCTGACATATTCGATCACTATGCCGACCCTGGAATCCGTGCGTGGCCGGGCAGCCGCGTTCGCCGCCCTCATCACCGTGACCGCCGTCTGCGCGGGTGACGCCGTGGCCGGGAGCTTCCCGTACGGCTCCGGCACCCGGAGCGTCAACGACCTGGGCAATCAGTTCGTCCCCTTCCACGCCAAGCTGTGGGACCTGCTGCACGGGCGTGGGGACGGCGGGCTGCTGCTCAACTGGCAGTCGGGGTACGGCACGGCGTTCCTGCCCGACCTCGGCACGTATCTGACCAGTCCGTTCGCCCTGCTGGTGGGGCTGTTTCCACGGGACCGGATCGATCTCGCCGTGTATGTGATCACCGTGCTCAAGATGGCGGCGGCGGGCGCGGCGATGGCGTGGCTGCTGCTGTCCTTCGTGAACAGGCGGCCTGCCTCGGTCCCCACGACGTGGAGACCGGAGCGGGTCCCCACGTCGTGGCGACCGGGGCAGGTCTCCACGTCGTGGTGGGTCGCCGGGGTGCTCGGCGCCACGTACGCGCTCTGCGGCTGGTCGGTCATCGAGGCGTCGTACAACCCGATGTGGCTCGACGGGCTCATCGCCTTCCCCCTGCTATGCCTGGTCGGCGAGTGGGTACGGGCGGGGCGTCGGCCGGTCCTCGGCCCGCTCGTCGTCGCCCTCGCCTGGATCGCCAACTTCTACACCGCGTACATGGCGACCCTCGGCGCCGTACTCGTGCTCTGCGTCCAACTCCTTCTCGACGGCGGGGTGTTGCGCGATCGGCTGCGCGTCCTGGTGCGCGGCGCGGTCACTGTGCTCCTCGGGATCGGGCTCGCCGCGCCCGTGCTGCTGCCGGTCGTGCTGGGGACGCGGCACGCGTATCCGGGCTGGACCACGGAGTTCGAGGCGGCCGGCTGGAGCGAGGTGTTCGCGCGGGCGCTGCCCGCGACGTACGACTTCTTCACCCCCGCCGTCTTCCTGGGCGGCGGCGCCCTGCTGCTCGCCGTCGTGCTGCCGTTCAACGGCAAGGTCCCCGGCCGGGAGCGCCTGGCGTGGGCCGGGCTCGCCGGCGCGGTCGCGCTGTCCTTGCAGTGGGGACCCACGCATCTGGTGTGGCACGCGTTCGCGACGCCCAACGGCAGCCCGTTCCGGCAGACGTTCGTGCTGTCAGGACTGCTGGTGATCGCGGCCTGGCGGTGTCTGGCGTACGGCTGGCCGGACCGCCGCCCGCTGCTCGCCGGCACCGGTCTGCTCGTCGTGGTCGGGCTCGTCGCCGCCACCGACGCGCTGACCGGGCGGCGCGCCCTCGCGCTCTTCGCGTGCGGGCTCGCGGCGGCCGTGGCGGCGCTGCTGGTGGTACGGCTCCCCCGGCGCCGTCACACGGCGCTGGCCGCCCTGTTGCTGGTGGGCGGGCTCGCGGGGCAGGCGGCGGCGACCACCGCGTACGCCGACCGGGCGCGGCTGGACCGGCTCGACCACTACCCGGCGTGGGACGAGGCGCACGAGAAGCGCGCCGACGCGATCGCGGAAGTGGACGGGTGGCCGAACTACCGCACCGATCCGGGGCGTACGCAGATCACCGCGAACGATCCGCTGCTGCTGGGCGGGCAAGGCTCCTCCTACTACAGCAGTCACACACCCGACGTGCTGACGCGCACGCTCGGCGCGCTGGGCGCCGGCTGGACGTCGAACGGGCGGGCGGTGCAGAGCCTGGACAACCCGGTCGTGGACGCGGTGTTCGCGGTCGGCGCGCGCCTCCGTACGGAGGAGGGCGGATCACCGGCCGGGGCGTCCACGGCGGGCGGGTCGCCGGAGGTGAGCCGCGCGGAGGTGCCGCCGCTGGTGACCGTACGGCCGCCGGAACGGACGCCGCCCCACTACGGCCCCTCGCCCTTCCGCAACCAGGAACTGCTGCTGGGCTCGCGCGTCTACTCCGCCCCCGTGGCGGGCGCCTGCCCCGTCGGCCGCGAGGTCTTCCTCTGGGCGCCCGACTACTACGGCACCGCCCGGCTCGGCGACGCCCCGCCGGTCATGCTGCGCGGCGACAAGCCCCGCTGGCGCGCGGCCGTGACCTCGCTCGGAACGGCCGAACGCGCCGGTGAGCGGATCACGTTCGACCGGAAGGCGCCGACGACGCGGACGGTGGCCTGCCTCGACCGGACCCGCCTCGACGCCGCCGTGGACCGGATGAAGAGGACCGGCGCCGTGTCCGTACAGGTCTCGGACCATGGCGTACGGGCCCAACTGCCGCCCGGCAGCACGGGAACGGCCGTCCTCGCCGCACCCCGGATCGCCGGCTGGAGCTGCGCCGGGAAGCCCGCCGACTCGTCCCTCGGCCTGGTCGCCGTCCCGCTGGACCCGGACGGCACGACGACCTCGGTCGACTGCTCCTTCCGGCCGCCGGGGCTGCGGTCGGGCGCCGCCCTGGGAGGCGTGTCGCTGCTCGTGCTGCTGGGCATCGCGGCGCTCTCCGTACGGAGGCGACGTCACGAACGGCCGGGAGGTGGCGAACAGCCGGGAGACCGCGAAGAGTCCGAGGGGCGCGAACTGCCGGGAGGTCGCGAAGAGCCCGGCCCGGCAGGGGCCCTATCTGCCCCGGGTGGTGCCCCGGAACTGCTGCCTTCGGTCGAGCCCACGCCGTAGTTCGACGGGCAGCGGGTGGTAGGGGCCGTACACGCGCTCCGCGTCGTACAGCAGGTACTGCAACTGCTGCTGCGCCCCCGAGTGGTCGCCGACCGCGAGCAGCAGATGCCCGATGCGGTGTCTGATGTCGAAGGCACGCGACTGGTCGGCGCCCGGCTGTCCGACGCCTTCGTAGAAGGGCAGCACCGCGCGGTACTCGTCGAGCGCCGCGCCCGCCTCGCCGAGCTGTTCCAGGCACTGCGCGGCGTCGTAGCGGAACTGGAGCGTCTGCGGGTCGCCGGGGCCGGCCTCGGCCGCGCGGTCGTCGGCGAGACGGCGCAGCTCGGGCAGGGCGCGGCGGTACTGGCCGTCGTCCATCAGCGTCGTCGCGTACTGCTTGCGCAGGATACGGACGACCGGTGAGCGTTCGCCGTGCTCGGCCGCCGCCGCCGGGAGGATCCCGCCGAGGATGTCCACGGCCTGCGTGATGCTGCCCTCGCCGAGGAGGCGCTTGGCCTCGTCCACGGCCGCCGCGACGTCGGGTCGCCGGGCGGGGACGTGCTCCGGCTTCGGCACCGGCACCGGCGCGGACGGCGGGGCGGTGGCGCGGTCGGGCCAGGGCGCGTGCGGGCGCAGGAACGGGCGGCTCGGGTCGAGCGGTGTGCCGGCCCGGCCGGAGTGGGGCGCGCCGACCACGCCGCGCGTGGGGAGCAGCGGGGCGAGTGCCTCGTACACCTCCTGCGCTCCGGCCGGCCGGTGCTGCGGATCCTTGGCGAGCAGGCGCAGGACGAGCGCCTCCAGCGTCTCGGGGATCTCCGGGCGGATCCGGCGGACCGGGACGGGCGGCTCGTACAGATGCCGGTGCAGTACGCCGAGGGCGGTCGTCCCGGGGAACGGGACGGTGCCGCTGAGGAGTTCGTGCAGGACCACGCCGAGTGCGTAGAGGTCGGTGTACGGGCCGACGGCGCCGCCCATCACCTGCTCGGGGGCCATGTAGGCGGGGCTGCCGATGACCGATCCGGTGTGGGTGAGGCGGGTGGTGTCGGTGTCGATGACGGAGGCGACGCCGAGGTCGAGCACGAGGACGGTGCCGTCGGGCTTGACCATCACGTTCCGCGGCTTGAGGTCGCGGTGCACGATGGGCACCGCGTGTACGGCGGCGAGGACGCCGCACAGTTGGGCGGCGACCGAGGCCGCCCACTGCCACGGGTAGGGCGCGTGTCCGGTGAAGTGGGCGGCGAGGTCGGTGCCTTCGACGTACTGCATGACCAGGTACAGCTCGTCGCCGTCGCTGCCCGCGTCGTGGACGGTGACCAGACCGGGGTGGTTGACCTGGGCGGTGACCCGGCATTCGCGGATGAACCTGCGGCGCAGGTCCTCGGCGCCGGCGTCGGCGGCCATCTTGTCGGGGCGCAGCAGTTTCACGGCGACGCGGCGGCCGAGGCGCTGGTCGTACGCCGTCCAGACCTGGCCCATGCCGCCCTGGCCGATGAGGCCGGCCATCTCGTAACGGCCCGCCACGACGCGGGCGTTCACCGCTTGTCGCCCTCGCCGCTGTTCCCGCCCCCGCCGTCGCTGTTACCGCTGTCGCGGCCGTTGCCGCTGTCACGGCGGAGGAGGTCGCTCAGCTCGTCCAGCTCGGCGCGCACCTGGTCGATCCGGGGCGGCGGCGTGGCGTGGTTGCGCTGCGCCCGGACGGGGGCCGCGGGGCCGGGGCCGGGCTGCTGATACGGCTGCTCCGGGGCGGCCACGGGCCGGGTGGGACCGCCGTAGCCGTAACCGGCGTTGGCGGGCGGCTGGTAGCCGTGCTGCGGGCCGGGCGGCGGGTAGTAGCCCGCGTACGCCCCCGCCGGGACCCGGTAGTGCTTGAAGTCCGCGTACAGGAAGTAGGAGATGGCGGCGGCGCCGGTCGACAGCATGCCGATCATGCCGATGTTGCCTTCGGCGCTGCTGAAGTCGTTGGTGTTGTCCTGGGCGAGATAGACGATCCACAGGATGCTGAGGGCCACGTTCCCGACGAACAGCCACCAGTTCAGGACGGACCGGGTCACGACCGCCACCCGCAGCGTCGCCGCCCAGGAGAGGAAACCGCAGGTCAGCAGCGGCAGCACCACAAAGAGCACCCGCAGGAGCGCGAGCATCCCCGGCGTCGGTGTGCGGGGCGACTGCGGGTGCGCTATTCCGGGGCCGTGCATGCTGCTCCTGACAGGCCAGGGGGGACGTCGGCGAAAGCGTATCGGGGTATACAGCGGCACCGCCGCCGAACCCTTTCGGGTGGATTCCCCCTGCCCCCGCATCTGTCCCCAACGTCAGATCCGGTGACGCACCCACACGTTGGGTTCGACGTAGACACCGTAGCCGCGTGTGGCCTCGCAGTGCACGGGCATGAGGGCTCCGGGTACGACGACGGGCCCGTCCGTGTCGAACGGGAGCCCCGTCCACTCGCGCCACTGGGCGACCGATCCGGTGACCGTCATGGAAGCGGGCGCCACCGAGTCGATGACACCGCCCGCGCGTACGTGGACGCGGAGCCAGGGGTCGTACGGCAGTCCGTCCTCGTCCCGTACGCGATGGGCGTACTCCTCCATCGCGGTGTGCGGCTCCTGGTGCTTGGCGCTGGGCCGTACCGGCGCGAGCAGTTCGGCGAAGCCGTGGCGCGCGGTGTTCGCGCGCATCGCCGCCAGCATCGTGCCGGACAGGCCCCGCCCCTGCCGGTCGGTGGCGACCGTGATCTCGATCGCGCTGACGGTGTCCGGTTTCCTGCCGTGCCGCAGATCGGAGAACGCCCACAGCAGCGCCTGGTCCCAGCCGGTCGCCGGCAGCGTCCCGCGTCCCTCGGTGTGGAGCCGGAACGGGACGCTGAAGGCGCGGGCCACGACAGTGCCCGCCTCGTCCGTGCCGACGAGCGCGAACTCGGGCAGCTCACTGACGATCCGGCCGATGTTCGCCCACCCCACGGGGTCGTGAAGCATGAACTCCGGCCAGGTGTCGAGCATCCGCCACATCGGGTCGACCAGCTCGGGGCGTTCGGCGAGGGTGGTGACGGTGAGGTTGGTGGCGGTCAGGTTGGTGGCGGTGAGATCCATGCGGGCACGTTAGCGGCGCGCGGCGGGATGCTCCCACTGCTTTTGCGCGCGGCCGGTCGCGCGCGCGGGCAGCTGACCGCCCTCTGCCGGCGCGGTCAGTCGCGGCGGTCAGTCGTCCTCGGGCATGGGTGCCGGCTCCGCGTTCTCCATGCGCTCGGGTGTCCAGTACTCCTCGACATCCGCCGGGTCCTGGTTCGTCCGTACGCCGGTGGTCCCGGAGTCGGGAGCGGACGGCGCCCCGTCCCCCGCGTCTGCGCCCGAGCCGACCGCCTGCAGGCCGAAGCCGCCGGCGACCACGGCGACGACGCCCGCCGCGACCCTGATCCGGCGAGCGGTGGAGGATCCCATGAGTGTCCTTCCGGAGAGGGCGGGTGTCAGCCGCCGCACTGGGTCAGCATCGTCTTCCTGTCGGCGGCGGTCACCGGGAGTTCGTACTTGGCCGCGACCTGCGCGAACCGCACCACGTACGCGCAGCGGACCGGCTTGTTCGGCGGCAGCCAGGAGGCGGGGCCCGAGTCGCGCTTGCCGCTGTTGGTGGGGCCGTCGACGGGCAGCAGATTCAGCGGATCGTTCGCCAACTGCTCGCGCTTTTCCTCGTTCCAGCGGGCCGCGCCCATCTGCCAGCTGTAGGAGAGCGGCACCATGTGGTCTATCTGGACGGCCGTCGCCTGCTTCTTCTTCCAGGCGATGTCCTTGCCGGTGTACGGGTCGTGCAGCGTCATCGAGACGATCACGCACTTCGAGCCGGACCGGAACTCGATGTCCTGGCCGTCGCGTTTCAGCAGGTCGTTACGGGTGTCGCAGCCGTTGCGGGCGAACGGGACGCCGTCGGCGGAGTCCATCCACGCGTAGCCGAACTCGTCCCGGTCGTAACCGGTCCTGGGACCGCGCCCCTTCACCTCCAGCGCCCCGATCAACTTGCGCGCCGCCGCCCGGTCCGCGTCCCCGGTGAGGGGCGCGAGGCCGGGCGCGGTGCCCTCCTCGTTCTTGAGGGGGCTGGTCGCCCGCCCGTCCGGGGCGCCGCCGTCGGCGTCGGCCGATCCGTCGGAGGACCCGGAGGACTCGGAGGTCCCGGAGGTCCCGGAGGCCGCGGGGTCGACGGAATCGATGGCGTCGCACCCGGCGAGCAGCGCGGAGGCGAGGACGAGGGCGAGAAGAACCGGCCGGGCGGCGGTGCGCGGGGAGTTGCGTCTGAGAGCGGTCACGACCCCAGGATCGTCGCCAGGAACTCCCCCGTCCATGACAGCAGTTCGCGGCCCACCACCGGCTTGCCGCCGATCTTGCCCGACGTCGGGCGGGGGACCATGATCTGGTGGGCCGTCGGCTTGATCACCGTACGGGGGTGCAGGCGCTTGAGGCGCAGCTCCTGCGACTCCCGCAACTCCACCGGCGCGAAGCGGATGTTGGGGCCCTGGAGGACGATCTCGCCGACCCCGCAGGCGCGGGCCAGCATGCGCAGGCCCGCCACCAGCAGCAGGTTCTCCACCGGCTCGGGGAGCTTGCCGTAACGGTCCGTCAGCTCCTCGCGTACGGCGGTGATGTCGGCCTCCGAGTTGGCGGAGGCGATCGCGCGGTACGCCTGGAGGCGCAGTCGCTCGCCGGGGGCGTAGTCGTGCGGAACGTGCGCGTCGACCGGGAGTTCGATCTTGACCTCCAGCGGCGGCTCCTCCTGCACCGTGCCGTCGACGGCCGCGCGGTAGTCCGCGACGGCCTCGCCGACCATGCGTACGTACAGGTCGAAGCCGACGCCCGCGATGTGCCCGGACTGCTCGCCGCCGAGCAGGTTGCCCGCGCCGCGGATCTCCAGGTCCTTCATCGCGACGTACATGCCGGCGCCCATCTCGGTGTGCTGGGCGATCGTCGCGAGGCGTTCGTGCGCGGTCTCGGTGAGCGGCTTCTCCGGCGGGTAGAGGAAGTACGCGTAGCCGCGCTCCCGGCCGCGCCCCACCCGGCCGCGCAACTGGTGGAGTTGGGACAGGCCGAAGTTGTCGCCGCGCTCCACCACGAGGGTGTTGGCGTTGGCGATGTCGATGCCGGACTCCACGATCGTGGTGGAGACGAGGACGTCGAACTTCTTCTCCCAGAAGTCCACCACGACCTGTTCCAGGGCCTGTTCGGACATCTGGCCGTGCGCGGTCGCGATCCGCGCCTCGGGGACGATCTGGCGCAGCCGCGCCGTGGCGCGGTCGATCGACTCGACGCGGTTGTGGATGTAGAAGACCTGGCCCTCGCGCAGCAGTTCACGGCGGATGGCCGCGCCGATCTGCTTCTCCTCGTACGGGCCGACGAAGGTCAGCACCGGGTGCCGCTCCTCGGGCGGGGTGGTGATGGTCGACATCTCGCGGATGCCGGTCACCGCCATCTCCAGGGTGCGCGGGATCGGTGTCGCGGACATCGTCAGCACGTCGACGTTGGCGCGGAGCTTCTTCAGCTGCTCCTTGTGCTCGACGCCGAAGCGCTGCTCCTCGTCCACGATGACCAGACCGAGGTCCTTGAACCGGGTCTCGGAGGAGAAGAGGCGGTGCGTGCCGATGACGATGTCGACCGACCCCTCCCGCAGCCCTTCGAGGGTCGCTTTCGCCTCGCTGTCGCTCTGGAAGCGGGACAGGGCCTTCACGACGACGGGGAATTGTGCGTACCGCTCGGAGAAGGTCCCGAAGTGCTGCTGCACGAGCAGCGTCGTCGGGACGAGGACGGCGACCTGCTTGCCGTCCTGGACGGCCTTGAAGGCGGCGCGTACGGCGATCTCCGTCTTGCCGTAGCCGACGTCGCCGCAGACCAGGCGGTCCATGGGGACCGTCTTCTCCATGTCCTCCTTGACCTCGGCGATGGTGGAGAGCTGGTCGGGCGTCTCCACGTACGGGAAGGCGTCCTCCAGCTCCCGCTGCCAGGGGGTGTCCGCGCCGAAGGCGTGGCCGGGGGCCGCCATGCGGGCCGAGTAGAGCTTGATGAGGTCGGCGGCGATCTCCTTGACCGCCTTCTTGGCGCGCTGCTTGGTCTTGGTCCAGTCGGCGCCGCCGAGGCGGTGCAGGGTGGGGGCCTCGCCGCCGACGTACTTGGTGACCTGTTCGAGCTGGTCGGTGGGGATGTAGAGGCGGTCGCCGGGCTGGCCGCGCTTGGCGGGGGCGTACTCGACGAGCAGGTACTCGCGTGTCGCGCCCTGGACGGTGCGCTGCACCATCTCGACGTACCGGCCGACGCCGTGCTGCTCGTGGACGATGTAGTCGCCCGCCTCCAGGGTCAGCGGGTCGATGGTCTTGCGGCGCTTGGTCGGCATCCGCACGCCGTCCTTGCCCGCCGCCTTCTGGCCGGACAGGTCGGTCTCCGTGAGGACGGCCAGTCCCAGCGCGCGGTCCACGAAGCCGTACTCGATCGAGCCGCACGCGACGTGCACGACGGACGGGGTGATCTCGCCCAGGCCCTTGCCGCCGTGCGCCTCGGGGGTGTCGAGTCGGGCGGGGATGCCCTCGCCGCCCAGTACCTCGACGGTACGGGCGGCGGTGCCGTGGCCCTCGGTGACATAGACGGTGCGCCAGCCGTCGGCGAGCCAGCCCTTGGTGTCGGCGAGGGCGCGGGCGGTGTCGCCCCGGTAGGTCTCCGGGGCGCGCATGCCCAGCTTGAGGGTGTCGGCCGACAGCTCCTCGTCGGCGGCGAACGGCGCCACCGACCACCACATCATTCCCAGCTCACGGGCCCGGTCGCGGACGTCCGCGATGCCCCACAGCGAGGCCGCGCCGACGTCGATGGGTGCCTCGCCGCCGCCGGCTCCGGCCGCCCAGGACGCCTGGAGGAACTCCTGGCTGGTGGCGACCAGGTCGGACGCCCGGGTGCGGACCCGCTCGGGGTCGCAGACCAGCGCCATCGAGCCCTTGGGCAGTACGTCGAGCAGCAGCTCCATGTCGTCCACGAGGACCGGGGCCAGCGCCTCCATGCCCTCCACCGCGATGCCCTCGGCGATCTTGCCGAGCATGTCGGCCAGCTCGGGGTGCACCTCGGCGAGCGCGGCGGCCCGCTCCCGTACCTGCGGTGTGAGCAGCAGTTCACGGCAGGGCGGCGCCCACAGTCCGTGCTCGGCCACTTCGAGTGAGCGCTGGTCGGCGACCTTGAAGTAGCGGATCTCCTCGATGTCGTCGCCCCAGAACTCCACGCGCAGCGGGTGCTCCTCGGTGGGCGGGAAGACGTCCAGGATGCCGCCTCGTACGGCGAACTCGCCGCGCTTCTCCACCAGTTCGACGCGGGAGTACGCCGCGGCGGCCAGCGCCTGCGTCACCTCGTTCAGGTCGGCGGTCCCGCCGCCGCGCAGCGAGACGGGCTCCAGGTCGCCGAGGCCCTTGACCTGCGGCTGGAGTACGGAGCGGATGGGCGCGACGACGACGCTGACCGGCCCGGCACCGGGGTCGTCGGCGCTGGGGTGCGCGAGCCGGCGCAGTACGGCGAGCCGGCGGCCGACGGTGTCGCTGCGGGGCGACAGGCGCTCGTGGGGCAGCGTCTCCCAGGACGGGAACTCCGCGACGGAGTCGGCGGGCAGCAGGGACCGCAGCGCGGCGGCCAGGTCCTCGGCCTCGCGTCCGGTCGCGGTGACGGCGAGGACGGTACGGCGCGCGTCGCGCGCGAGGGCGGCGACCGCGAAGGGGCGGGCGGCGGGCGGGCCGACCAGATCGACATGCGTGCGATGCCCGTCGGCGGCGGCGCCGACCGCTTCGGCGAGCGCCGGGTCTCGTACAACGGCGTCGAGCAGACCGTGCAGGCTCATGAAGGGTGTTTCCGTCCGGTTCCGGGGGTGGTGGTGCGGGGTGACGACCGACGCGAGGTGCTGCGGGAGCAACGCGAAGGGCCCGACACGTGTCACGGGCCGGGGCTCCCCAGCGTACGACTCCGGGCGGGCGGGCGTCGCGCGGGACGGGTGGGGCGGGGGCGACGGCCGGTGCGGGGCCCGGGGATGTTGGCGAGAAGGCGCCGCCGGACTGACGTTGCTCTGCGTAATCAAGGCCAGTAGAATCTGTGATGTCTGTCCGCCGGAATCCTCACACTCGGAGGTAGCAAATGGACCGTTCCTGGGAAGCAGATCCGTCCGCCTTATTCGAGCGGCGCCTCGGCAAGACAGCGTGGGAACTGGGAAATTCACAGGACAAAGACGACTGCCCGGACATCTGGCAGCTCAGCAATGGCGATGTCGCAGTTATCGGCCGCGATCTGACAGCATCCTATTCGGCGAACCTTCCCGACGGAGTCTCCCTGGCGGCGGACGAGCGTCTCGTCGTCATCCCCGGAAATATGCTCAGCGCCGCGAAGAAAGACATTCCGGATGCTTGATCTGAACGTGCCGACGATCGACCCCAAACTGGGTGAACGCCTCGTCAGCAAGGACTACAAGCGCGACTTCAGGGAACTCGACGCAGCGATCCATGACGGCACATCATGGAAGCTGGAGCGGCGGCAGTACTTCGAGGAGCAGAACTCCCCTAGCAGGGACGTACTCACTCGCGGCGACTGGCAGGAAGCGCTTCGCCTCCTCGGCGAGCGTAGGGAATCCTGGCTGGCCAACGCGGCGGAGGACAGGCGTCGTAGGTACACCTTTCACCGAGTGCGCGTTGTCGAATATCCCTTCACCCCGTACGTGCAATGGGAAATGCATTCGCTGGTTCAGGAGGACGAACTGGGCAGCAGCCGCGTACGGATCGTCACCGCAGAGCAAGTGGCGGACGCCGAGACGGCCCAAAAACTCCCGGAAATGGTAGTCCTCGGCGGCCAAACCCTTTACAACGTCATCTACAGCGACTCTGGCGTACCAATGGGTTCGATCCGCTTCACCGATCAGCAACACGTCCACTCCTGGGAACAGTACATCCGATCGCTTTTCGAGATCGGTGAGGACATCGCCACGTACTTCGCCCGTGAGATCGCGCCCCTGCCCGCACCTGTCCCGTAACCGGAGCACATCATCAACGAGCACAACGGTGCATCAGACGTTCCCGACAGCTCGCACAACGACCTGTCGGGAACGTCCCACGACGTCGTCCAGTCCGGGAGCGTCACCGGCGGGATCCACTTTCACCGGCACGCTGCGGGCGACGCGGGACGCGAAGGGCCGGTGCCACGCCAGTTACCCGGGGATATTCACCGCTTCGTCAACCGCACCGCCGAACTGGGCCAGTTGCACGCCGTTCTGCCCGGCGAGGACGGCGAGGGCGGCGCCCCCGTCGTCGTCTCCGTCTGCGTCGTCGCGGGCACCGCCGGTGCGGGCAAGACCTCGTTCGTACTGCACTGGGCCCACCAGGTCCGTGAGCATTTTCCCGACGGACAGCTTTACGTCAATCTGCGCGGTTACGACCCCGGTCAGCCGCTGAGCGCCCACGAGGCCCTTCGCGGATTTCTCTCCGCCCTGGGGGTGCACGCCGACTCCGTGCCCCAGGAACTCGACGCCGCCGCAGCTCTCTACCGCTCGCTGCTGGCCGACCGGACGATGCTGATCATCCTGGACAACGCGGCGACGGTCGCGCAGGTCCGCCCGCTGCTGCCGGGCGGCTCGAAGTGCCTGACGCTGGTGACGAGCCGCAGCAGGCTCTCCGGGCTCGCCATAAGGGACGGAGCGCACCGGCTGACACTCGGCACGTTGCCCGAGCCCGAGGCCGTCGCCCTTCTTCGGGCGGTGACCGCCGGCTACCGACCGGAGGACGACCAGCGCGAACTCGCCGAACTCGCCAGGCTGTGCGCCGCGTTGCCGCTGGCCCTGCGCATCGCCGGTGAACGCGCCGCGAGCAATCCACATCTGCGCCTGGCCGATTTGATCGCTGAACTGCGCGACGAATCCGCCCTCTGGGACGCACTCAGCATCGGGGACGCGGATGAGGCGGAGGCCGTCCGCACCGTGTTCGCGTGGTCGTACCGCGCCCTGTCCGAACCGGGCGCGACGCTCTTCCGGCAGCTCGGCGTGCACCCCGGGCCCGAGTTCGGCCTGCCTGCCGCCACCGCGCTCGCCGCACTGCCCGCCGTACAGACCCGCCAACTGCTCGACTCCCTCGTCGGGGCCCACCTGCTGGAGCAGACGGGGCCCGACCGCTACCAGTTCCACGACCTGCTGCGCGCGTACGCCGCCGGGCTCACCCGGCAGGAGAAGCCGCAGGAGGAGGGGCGAGCCGCCCTCCAGCGGGTGCTGAGCTGGTACCTGTGCAGCGCGGAGGCGGCGCGGGTCATACTTGCTCCCTCGGAGGAGCACGTGTCGCTGCCGGAACTGCCCCAGACCGTCAGTCCGTTGGAGTTCGCGGACTACGACGCGGCAATGGACTGGGCTGAGCGCGAGCAGACCAACCTGCTCCGGACGGTCGGCGCCGCAACCGCCGGCGAACACGACACGCTGGCATGGAAGTTGGCGTTGGTCCTGTGGTACATGCAGCCGCCTTCCGCGTCGATGACCGACTGGGTGGCCGTGGGGACTGCGGGGCTGGAAGCGGCTCACCGGGTGGGTGACCCCACGGCCGAGGCGGAGCTTCTCAGCTGTCTGGGTATGGCCCACCACCGGATCAATGCGTGGGACGAGAGCCTGGACTGTCATCAGCGGGCGCTGGCGATCCGCCGAGCCAATGGAGATGGGGCCGGTGAGGCGGACTCACTGAATCTGATCGGACTCATTCACCTGAGGCGACGTCAATTGAAAGACGCGGCAACCCATTTCGAACAGGCCGCGACACTGTGGCGGGCGGCGGACTCCCACGGCTGGGCGGCCTCGGCCCTGTCGAACCTGGCGACCACGCAGTACAACGCGGGACGGTTGGAAGAAGCCGTCGTCTCCGCCCAAGAAGCACTGGCCGCCCACCGCGCTCTCGGAAACCCCGGAAACGAAGGGAACGCGCTGCGCATCCTGAGCTGTCTGCACCGCGAACGGGGCGAGTTGGACGAGGCGCTGCGCCTGGCCGAACAGGCCATGGACATCGCCCTTGTCCTGCGCGACCAGATCTACGAGGGCTACTGGCTGCTCACCCTTGGCGATGCCCAACTGGCCCAGGCCCGGCCCGCCGACGCCCTAGCGTCGTACCAGCGCTCGGCCGACCTGCACCGGCGTCTCGGCAACCGCAGCCGCGAGGCGATGGCGTGGTACGGCACGGGCGAGGCGTACGGCGCGCTCGGCAGGCCGGACGAAGGGGCGCACTTCCACCGCCGGGCGGCTGCCGTCCACCACGACCTCGGCGACTCCTGGCACGAGGCGCTGGCCTTGGAAGCGTTGGCCTCGGCACTGGACGAGCCCGCCGGCCCCGGGGAGACCGAAGCGCTGCGGCTCATCGCCCTGTACGACGACAGCCGGGCGACGGCCATGCGCCGACGACTCGCTGAGCGGAGCGCGTAAGGGCACTGGCGGTGGACGGATTTGACCGTCAGCGCAGGTCCGGGGACCTTGACGATCAGGCGGCGCATGCCTCGGCAGCGCCGTCCGCGTACGCGAGGCCCCAGGCGACGACGAAGGCATCGGGCTTTTCCGTGACTGGACGGAACTCCTCCACGACCGCGAAGAGGCGTGGTGCGGTGTCACGTAGGAGTTCGTACACCTCCCGGGCGAAGTCGATCGGCTCCGGGGCAGGGCTCTGCGGCAATACGGTCGTCATGGTTTTCCCCTGTCGGCGAGAGGGTGACGCCAGCCCGGCTGATGCCGTTGGGCATGGCGAGTAAGGCGCCGTGAGGCGCCGTGAGGCGAGGCCAGTTGAAGTGGCCTGAGTCACACGGTGGCCGAACCGCTAATACCCATGATGCGGCAGCGGCGCCTCGGTACCGAAGTGCGCAGGCTGCGCGAGCAGATGGATCTGTCCGTGACGAAGGCAGCCGCGCTCCTCGGCTCGTCGCAGCCGCAGATCAGCAGCGTCGAAACGGGACGCTTCGCCGTGAGCGCGGACCGGGTCCGCTCCATGGCCCGTAGCTACACGTGTGCGGACGAGGCCCTGATCGAGGCGCTCGCGAAGATGACCGGGGGACGGACCCGCGGTTGGTGGGACGAGTACCGCGACATGCTGCCGCCCGACACCCTCGACCTCGCGGAGCTGGAGCACGTCGAACACCGCGTCTCGTACCGCATCAAGCGACAAGCCGTGCTCTAGGGCGAGAATCCGACACCACTCACGGCGATCATCCATGAGGCCGCCCTACGTATGGGCTTCGGCGGATCGGAGGTGGCTCGTGCACAACTGCGCAGCCTCATCGACATGAGCGAACGGAGACACATCACCATCCTGGTGATCCCGTTCGGTGTCGGCGCTCTCCCCGGTTCGGGCCAGAACATCCACTACATGGCCGACACGGTTCCGCCCTCGACACGGTTCGACTCGATTCGGAACATGGTGCCGAGTTCCTTGATGCCCCACCGCAGTTGGCGAAGTATCAGGCCCTTCTGGACCGCATGGAGGGTTGCAGCCTCAAGCCAGCGGCGTCTCGCGTGCTGATCCGCCGGATCGCGGAAGAAATCTGCGAAAAGGGTCACCCATGTCCGTCCACAACTGGCGGAAATCCTCGTTCAGCGCAAAGGCGAACAGTTGCGTCTACGTCTCCGCCGCCGACGACGGCACCATCAAGCTCCGCGAAAGCGACGACCCCGACACCGTCGTCACCACCACCCCCGAAAAGCTCCGCGCCTTCATCCTCGGCGTCAAAGCGGGCGAGTTCGACCACTTCGCCGCGCCGGCGTCACCCCGCGACTGAACGGCCGCGGGAGCAGGGCGTCCGGGGTGTCGAGCCACGGCCGTTGCGTACCGTCGCGGGTCACCGTCAGTCCGTAACGGTAGAGGTCGGGGCGACCGGCCCCCGTCCAGTGGTCGTGGGCCCGGTCGAGTTCGTCCAGCAGGTCGCGGGGTCCCCATTGCCGGGCCGTGCCGCCGGCCACGTACGCCCACGACGTACGGGTCGACAGCCACCACGCGAATTCGTCGCCGGAGTCCGCGTCCTGGCGGTCGACGTGTACGCCCGGGAGCATCAGGCCCACCGCGAATCGGGCGTGGTAGTCGTCGTCCAGCCAGCGTGGGGCCGACCGGGCCGGTCTCGCGCGGCTGTCCTCCCACGCGTCGTGGGTGTAGACGTCGCGCAGCGGCGAACAGTCGTCACGGCGCTGGCCCCGCAGGTCCATGAAGGCCATCGGGTGGCCGAAGTGGCCCTGCGCCCGACCGTCTTCGGTGACGCGCAGTACCGCCATGCCGGACGTCGCGAGGGTGGTGCGCCACGGAGTCACGATCAGCCCGCCCGGCCGCACCTGTCGGACCCACGCGCCCGGCACGCGGTGCGACGATGCCGTCGAGAGCAACCTGTCGTACGGCCCCCCGGCCGGGTGCCCGGCCTCGCCGTCCGCGACGACGACAGTGGGCCGGTATCCGGTCGCCCGCAGGGCTCTTCGCGCGCTCTCCGCCACGACGGGGTCGATCTCGACGCTGACCACGTTCCGCGCCCCGACCCGCTCGCAGAGCAACGCCGCGTTGTATCCCGTACCGGTGCCGATCTCCGCCACCCGGTGACCGGACTCCAGGTCCGCTGCCGCGAGCATCGTGAACACCGCGTTCGGCGCGCTGATCGAACTGGTGGGCAGGGTCCCGCCGTCGGGGCCGGGACGCCCGTCGTCGACCTGCGTCACCACCGACCGGGTCGCATCGCTTACGAGTTGCGCCCAGCCGACCGGGTCGACGGTCCGGTCGAGCGGCCGGTAGGCGTCCGTCGACCACACCCACACCCGGTCGGGCACGAACGCGTGCCGCGGGACTTTGAGGAACAGGCCGCGCATCCAGGGCTGTTGAAAGCCCCCGGCGGCGTCCAGTTCATCGGCGGTGCGGACGCTCAGCGCGTCAAGATCGGGGCCGGTCATTTGCGGTGCGTGCCGCCTCCGGGCTTGGAGACATCCGGGTGCTGGCCGTCCGAATCACGAGGCGACGGTGGTGGGGTCGGCGGTGACGGTGGCGGTGGTGATCCGTGGCTTCCCATTCCGATCCCCTCAGATAGCAAGCGGGCCTGTGGTGCGACATCGCATGATGTCGCCATCAACCACGTTACCGAGCACGTACATTCGGTCGCACCGGCGCGATGGAGCACGCCGCGGGTCAACGAGTTCCGCCGTACGCGCCTCCCGCCGCGTAGGCGGGCATGACCACGGGGAGACTGACGTGAGTCCGCCGAGCCGTTTCGCAACCCGGCGCGCCGGGCGGACAGCGGTCAGTCACGACGTCCACGGTTCACCCATATCCAGGGCACAGTTCCTCGCAAGATCAGATACAGAGTCATGGCATTGCCTTTACTCTCTGCAGGGTCCCCACCGAGCCGCGCCGCGAGCCCGGCGGACCGCACCGGCACCGACAACCCACCCCTTCCTCGGCGTGAACTGACCAAGTAGCGGAGGCCAAGTCTTGGGCGACAACGAGATGTCCGTCTTCGGTGTCTCCCCGACCGAGGAAGAGATCTACCGGCACTTTCTCCGCAATCCGGACACGTCGGCGGACGACATCCATCTGCTGGTGCACACCGAACAGGACGACGCCAGGCTCAGCCTGGACCGGCTGCGGAAGCTGGGCCTGCTCCACCCCGACAGCAGTCACGACCGCGTCTCCCCCGCCGACCCCGGCGTGGCCATCGGCCGGCTGACCGACGCGCGGCTCAACGCGCTCCACGAGGAGCTGCGCCGGGTCATGCAGGCCCGTGACCTCGTGGACGGACTGCGCGCCGAGCAGGGCTCGCGGCTGCCCCCGGTGCAGGGCATCGAGCAGTTGGAGGGCCTGACAGAGATACGGAACCGGATCGACGACCTCGCGTTCTTCGCGCGCGACGAGATCCTGTCCGTGGAGCCGTACACGAAGCTCTCGGCCGAGAACATCGAACGGTCCCGGCCGCTGGACCTGCGATGTCTGCGGCGCGGGGTGCGCATCCGCAATGTGGTGCTCGCCGCCGCGCTGGACGACCTGCCGACCCGTGACTATCTGCGCGAACTGGTCAAGCGCGGTGCCCAGATCCGGGTCGCGGAGAACATCACGGAGCGGATCCTGGTGTACGACGGCCGTACGGCCCTGGTGCCGGTGGACCCGCAGAACACCGCGCGCGGGGCGCTGCTGGCCCACAAGAGCGGGCTCGTCGCCAACATCATCGCCCTGTTCGAGAAGATCTGGACGCAGGCGGACGACCTGCACACCGTCACGAAGGAGACCGCCGACGCGGTGGGCGGGCTCAGCGAGATCGAGCAGCAGGTGCTGATCTCGATGTGCACGGTGGGCAAGGACGAGGCGGGCGCCCGGGACTTGGGGATCTCGGTCCGTACGTACCGAAGACACGTGGCCGATCTGCTTCAGGCGCTCGGCGCCGCGAGCCGCGCGCAGGGGGCGCTGCTGGCCCGCGAACGGGGCTGGATCTGACGGGCTGGATCTGACGGCGGCCGGGCGGGAGGGGCGGGTCAGCGCTGCTCCGTCCAGCCCCACAGCGCCGCGTCCGCCAGGACCGCCCGGACCGCGCGGCGGATGTCGGTGTCGGTCGTCGCGACGTCCCGCGCGATCCACAACCGCACCCGGTCGCCCGCGACCTCGGCGACCTCCGGGACACATCTCAAGTGCCCCGGCAGCAGCCCCAGCAGGCGGATGACCGTCGTCTCGGCGGACGGGGCCGCGCTGTCCTCGCGGACCGTCACGACCTCCACGTATCCGGGGGCGTTCCCGATGTCCGCGCACCCGTGCCACTGGGCCGTCATCATCAACCTGTCTCCTTGAACAGCTGCCCGGCGGCCGTCGCCATGGCCGCGATACCCGCCGGCAGAGCGGTCCGTACGTCGGGGGCGAACTCCGCCGAGTGGTTCGGCGGCACCGGCCGGCCGGCCGAGCGCGCGGCGCGCCACTGGCTCGGGGACACCGTACCGACCATCCAGTATGCCGTCCGCACACCGTCGACGGCGAAGCGCGGGAAGTCCTCGGTGGCCATCGAGCCCGGCCAGTCCGTCACCCGGTGCGGGCCGAACTCCCGCTCGTGGGCGGCCCGTACGGTCGCCGTGGCCGCCGGGTCGGGCAGCAGGGCCGGGGAGCGGGAGACCAGCGTGACGTCGGGGTTCCGGGGGCAGCCCGAGGCGGCGCACTCGGCTCGTACGATGCGTTCCGCCGCGGCCACGGCCCGCTCCAGGGCCTGGTCGGTCGCCGCGCGGACGGTGATGCTCAGTTCGGCGTCGTCCGGGATGACGTTGCCGAGCCGGCCGGCGCGCAGGGAGCCGACGGTCAGGACGACCTGGTCGGACGGCGCCGTCTCGCGGGAGACGACCGTCTGGAGGCGCATGACGGTCGCGGCGGCGGTGACGACGGGGTCGACGGTGAGCTGCGGCGTGCCGGCGTGCCCGCCGTAGCCGTGGATCACGACGTCCAGCGCGGCGCTCGCCGCCATCATCGGCCCCCGGCCGTGCGCGAGTGACCCGGCCGGCAGGGGCGCGGTGTGCTGGGCGAGGACGACGTCGGGGGTGCCGAACCGCTCGTAGAGACCGTCGGCGAGCAGCGCGGCCGCCCCTTCCAGGGTCTCCTCGGCGGGCTGGCCGACGACCAGGAGGGTACCGCTCCAGCTCTCCGCCGACCGTGCGAGCAGGGCGAACGCGCCTGCGGCGGAGGCGAGATGGAGGTCGTGGCCGCAGGCGTGCATGGTGCCGGGGACGGTGCTCGCGTACGCCAGGCCGGTGCGTTCCTCGATGGGCAGGGCGTCGAGTTCGGCGCGCAGCATGAGGGTGGGGCCCGCGCCGTTGCGCAGGACGCCGACGACGCCGTGGCCGCCGACGCCACGGGTGACGGTGGCGCCGTCGCCCGCCAGTCGGGCGGCGAAGCGCTCGGCGGTCCGGGCCTCGGCGCCGGACAGCTCCGGGTGGGCGTGCAGTTCGAGATAGAGCCCGAGGGCGTCCCGCAGGGTCTCGCGCGGTACGGCGGCGGGCCCGAGCGGTACCGGATCCGGTCGGGCTGCGGCTTCCGCTTCGGTCGTGGTTTCCGGTTCGCGCGCGGCTTCCGGCCGGGCTGCGGCTTCCGGTTCGTTCGCGGCTTCAGGTCCGGCTCGGAGTGATTCCCCGTTCAGCGCCTCGATCACGCGCCGCTCACCTCCTTGCTTGAGCATTCCTTGAGGTTCGAGGGTGCGGCAGGACACGCGCACCTGACACACGTTCCGCTGACACCACCTGTCAGCGGTGTGACAGCGAAAGCCGGGCCGAACTGACAGCGGGCACCGGTGGAATGAAGCCACCGCAAGGGAGCGCCGCCGGACCAGCCGGTGAAGCCCCGGTGAACGAAGGAGAACCCCCATGGCCCCGAAGACCGGACTCGCCACCCTCGCCGACGAGATCCTGGAGCTCGAGTCGGAGACCTTCGAGATCTCGGACTACTCGGACGCGGTCGAGGTCGTCCTCGCCGGTTCCACGTCGTCCTCCTCGACCTCCACCTGCTCCAGCACCACCAGCACCACCTCCTGCTCCGCCTGATCCGGCTTCGCAGCGAGCAACCGGCCCCTTCCCCCGTGGGAACCACCCACCGGGAGAGGGGCCGGCTGCCGTCGTGCCCGGCGCGCGCGGGGTGTTACGGGAACGGATGCGGGACCGCCTTGACCGCGGACTCCGGCAGATCGTCCGTACGCCGCCCGGCCGCCCGCAGCGCCGTGCGCAGTCTCGGCATCAGCAGGGCCCGCTGCCGGGTCCAGCCGAAGTCCAGCGGCAGCAGACCGGGCACGGTCGTACTCACCGTGTACAGCCCCATCCGCCGCTGCTCCGGCGTCGTCTGGTCGACGGCGATCACGTCGTACCCGGCGCCCGCCAACTCGTCGCGCAGCAGCCGCAGATCGTCCAGCAGGTCACCGGTGCGCGGCCGCAGCGGCGCCCAGTCGGCGTACGTCTCGTCGAGCGAACGCACGGCCGTCGGCTCCAGATACTCACGCGCGTGGTGCGTCATCTCCGGCAGGCCGTACAGCTGCGCGTGGTCCTTGAGGTGCAGGACCTTGCGGTAGTCGCCCGCCATCTCGCGCAGCTCGCGCTCGCGTTCGGCGACCTGGTAGGGCAGGTGCGGTATGTAGGTGAGGACTTCGGAGAGGGCGGCGTCGACCGTGCCCTCCGGGTCGAAGCCGGCGGCGGCGCTGAAGGAGAGCGTGCCGAGACCGCCGTCGCGCCGCACGGCGAGGGCCGTGACGACGGGCACCGCGAGATCCATCCGGGTGTCGAAGGCGTGCACGTCGTAGCCGTGCAGCGCGGCCCGGTCGAGCATCGTGCGGATCGTGCCGCCCCGGCACGATCCGAGGTCGATCTCGGTGAGCTTGGCGCGGCCGTACCAGGCGAGCAGGAACGCGTCGCGTTCGATCAGCTCCAGCAGGCCGAAGAGGATCGCCTCCTCCAGACTCCCGCCGGTGGCACAGCCGTTGGAGCACTC
This sequence comes from Streptomyces sp. NPDC057307, assembly GCF_042667665.1. Taxonomy (NCBI): domain Bacteria; kingdom Bacillati; phylum Actinomycetota; class Actinomycetes; order Kitasatosporales; family Streptomycetaceae; genus Streptomyces; species Streptomyces sp. NPDC057307. Next base: position 96,586 of record NZ_JBHUZM010000003.1, read on the forward strand.
GAAGACGAAGTTGTCGGCGTCCACGCCCGCGCTGTAGTGCGCCAGGCGCGCGGGAATCAGGATCGGGCGCTCGTCGCGCAGCGAGTGGCCCCACACCCAGGGGATCGGCCGGTCGGGGTCGAACGGGCTGACCAGGTGGTCCTTCTCGTACGTCACGTCCGCGTAGAAGCCGCAGTCCGCCGGGTTCAGCGCGTCGGCCGCGAGGTTGTTGTACGAGTCGACGACCGGGGTCGTGCCACGGCGGCGGTGGGTGCCCGCGTACCGCTCGAGTCCCTCCAGGAACGCCAGAGTCCGGCTGGTGGAGTAGCTGTTGGCCTGGCCGCTCCAGGTGACGTCGTTGAGGCCGGCGTAACCGCGTACGAAGTGCGTGCCCGCGACGGGGGCCGTCGTCGTGGACGCCGGGTTGATCCAGGTGTCCGAACCGAGCGCGCCGCAGACTGGGTTGGCGAGCGCGGCGGTCGGCAGCGGGTACGCGCCCAGTGAACGCAGGCGGTAACCGTCGGGGTCCGGCTTGGGCCGGGCCGTCAGCCGCATGCGGGCGGCGTCGGCGGTGTCGGGGCGCAGGGGGACGCAGGACGGGCAGAGCGGTTCGGGCAGCAGCGGGAAGGTCGCGACGGCGAGGGTGCCGAGGTCGACGCGGGTGACCTGCGGCAGTTCACGGTCGGCGGCGGTGGCGGCGGGCGGGGTGAACTCCCCCGTACGGACGGCGAGATACGCCGCCCAGACCGCGTCCACCGCGTAGTCGGTGAGCAGCGGCCAGTCGGCCGCGCCGTGCGGTTCGTGGCCCAGCTCCAGCGCCTCGCGCTCGGATCGGCTGCGCAGCCGCTGCCAGCGCATGGCGAGGCACTGGCCGCAGGCGGAGTGGGCGGCGGTGTCGGTGGCGGTGCCCGTCGTGCCGCCCCAGGGGCCGACGAGGGCGGCGCGCGAGGTGAGCTGGACGTTGGCCCGTGGACGTACGGCGGCGTACGGGTCGGGGTGCCCGAAGCCGAGGACGTCGGCGCCGCCGAGGGGCACCACGAGCGGGGCGGGCACGCTCGCCGCGCCGTGGGCCGTGTGCCGTACGGTCAGGGCCTGTTGGAGGTGTGCGCGACCGCGCTCCAGCGGGGTGCCGTCGGCGAGGGTGCCGTCGGCGAGGACCACAGCCGCCCCCGCGACTGTCCCTGTCGTCATGACTGGTCGCTCCAGCGGAAGGTCTTCAGCGCGACCGCGCCGAAGACGACGGCGAAGGCGGTGATGCCGCCGCAGGCCACCAGGATGTCGCCGCCGCCTCCGTCACCGGTGACGGCCGCGGAGATGCCGTCGTTGAAGTAGCGCAGCGGCAGGACGAGAGACACGTTCTGCATCCACCCCGGCATGGCGTCCAGCGGGAAGAACGACCCGGACAGGAACGCCATCGGCACCATCAGGCAGTTGGCGACGGCGGCGACCGCTTCCGGCGTCCTCGCGAAGGAGCCGACGATCACACCGACCGCGAGGAACGCGGTGATGCCGAGGAACAGCACGGGCAGCGCCAGCGGCCAGCTCCCCGCCGGTTCGAGGCCGAAGAACGGCAGCATCGCGACGAGCACGAACATCGCCGCCTGCACGGTGCCGATGGCGAGGGCCAGGACGTAGCGCGAGCCGAGGATCGTGGGCAGCGGGGTCGGCGTCATCCGGATCAGCCGCAGGATGTCGTCGCGGCGCCACTGCATGATGACGAACCCGACGCCGAACACGGCGGCGTTGGCGACGCCCCACGACAGCACACCGGGGGCGATGTAGTTGATGTACGGGCGACCGCTCTCCTCGACGGTCATGCCGTGGAAGATCAGGCCGAAGACGACCAGGAAGAGGAGCGGGAAGGCGAAGGTGAAGAAGAGGGTCGTCCTGTCACGCGTGTACGCCAGGTAACCGGCCCGGCTCAGCGCGGAGTAGGCGCTCATGGGGCGCGTGCGCGCCGTGGTCGTACCGGAACCGGGCGGGGTGCTCGTGGTGCTCATCGTGTCGGTGCTCCGTCTCTCAGTGCGGGCGTCGGGTCCGGGGGCGGGCGTAGGGTCCGGGGGCGGCGGGCTACGCCTGCGGGCTGCCGGTCAGTTCGAGGTACACGTCCTCCAGGCTGGCGGTCCGGGTCTGTACGCCGTGGAGCCCGGCGAGCGCGTCGACCGCCGACAGCACCGTGCCCGAGTCCTCGGTCTCCAGCACGATCAGGTCGCCGTCCACCGAGGCCCGCAGCACACCGGGGATGGCCTCGGCGTCGGCGAGCGAGAGCCGGTCGGCGGGGACCAGCAGTCGGGTGACCGTGCTGCTGGCGGCGACGAGCCTGCCCGGCGTGTCCAGCGCGACGATCCGGCCGTCGATGACGATCGCGACGCGGTCGCACAGCGCCTCGGCCTCGTCCAGGTGGTGCGTGGTGTAGACGATGGTCCGCCCGGCGCCCTTGAGCGCGCGCAGCACCTGCCACAGCGCGCGGCGGGCCTGCGGGTCGAGCGCGGCCGTCGGCTCGTCCAGGAAGATCAGCTCGGGGTCGTGGACGAGCGCGGACGCGATGGCCAGACGCTGGCGCTGGCCGCCGGAGAGGTCGTCCACGCGCACGTCCCGCTGTTCGGTGAGACCGACGGCGGCGAGGCCGCGCGCCGGCGCCTCCCGGTCGGCCCGGTAGAGCGCGGCGACCGTCTCCAGGTGCTCGCGCGCCGTGAGCCGTACGAAGAAGGCGGACGCCTGGGTCTGGACGCCGAGCCGGGGCAGCAGCTCGGGGTCGCGCGGCCAGGGGTGCCGGCCGAGGACGGTGACCGTGCCCGAGTCGGGGCGGCGCAGGCCCTCCATGATCTCGACCAGCGTGGTCTTGCCGGCGCCGTTGGGGCCGAGCAGCCCGAAGAACTCGCCGCGCGGGACGGTCAGCGAGATGCCGTCGACCGCGTGCTTCTCCCCGTACCGCTTGTGGATCGTGTCGAGGACGACGGCGGGGCCGTCGGCCTGGCCGTCGGTGGGTGTGGGGGTCATGCGGGTCTCCCTGAGAGCGGATGGCGTGCGTGGCGTGCGGACTTACGTGGCGAGGAGGTGGACGACGAGCGCGACGACGGCCGCGACGATCCCGGCCAGGACGAGCAGCGAGCCGAGCGTGTAGCCGAGGTAGGCGGTACGGGCCCGGCGCGGGTACGCCTTCGCCGCCGGGTCGCGGCGCACGGCGAGGCGCACGTACTCCCGGCTGGACGCGGCGAGTCCGGTCGCGCCGCACAGCTGCGCGGCGATCTTGTACCCGTCGAGCGGCGGGAACGGTACGAGCATGGCCAGCGCCTGCACACTGCCGAGGAACAGCAGCCCGGCCAGCGCCTCGCCGGTGGCGTCGTCCACCGGGGCGAACAGCCAGACCGCGCAGAACGGCAGCAGGACGGCCAGGTTCATCACCGCGCCCGCGACGGCTGTCGCGACACGGTCCCGACGGGTGTGCAGATAGAGGTAGTTGTCGACCGTGCAGTACATGATCACGACGGGCAGGCGCCAGCGCAGTCCGATCTCGGCGACCTGCCCGCCGTAGCGTCTCGCCACCACCCCGTGGGCCAGTTCGTGCAGCGCCGTGCTGAACCAGAGCAGCGCGGCGGCGCCGGCGAGCAGGACCGGGTTGGTGAACAACGCCACCGCGCCGTCAACGAGTTCGCCGAGGCGCGCCACCGCCACGACCTCCATGGCGGTGATCAGGAGGAGCAGCGGGACCATGAAGGGCGCGGCGAGCAGGAAGCCGACGGCGCGGTGGAGCCGCTCGGCCGTCGCGTTCGCGTCGGCGACCAGGGGGAGGGTGCCGCGCAGCAGGGTGCGCCTCGGCAGCTCTGCAACGGTTGTCGCGGGAACCTCGGGGCCGCCTTCCAGCAGGCCCCGGACGCCCAACAGGCCCAGCAGTTGCTGCCAGTTGGCGTCGCCCAGGCGTTTGCCGTACGCCGCCGCGTACTCCGCGCCCAGCTCGTCGAGACCGCGTGTGCCGTCCATGCGCGCGATCAGGAAGTGTTCCTTGACCCCGACCTCGTACGACTTGCCGCTCCCCGGGTTCTTGACGAGGTGCACGGTCCTGGGACCGAGCAGGAACGCGTCGCTGACCAGCACGTCGGGGCGCAGGCAGGGCCGGTACCGGTCGGTGGGGGCTTGGCCTGCGGGGGCTTCGCCTCCGGGGACGCGGCCCGTGGGGGCGGTCATGGCGCGGTCACCGCCGCCGGCTCCGGCTGTGACTCCGGCTCCGGCTGCGGCCCCGGCTGTGACTCTGTCTGTGGCGGCACGACGGACTCCCGCAGTGTCCGGCCCAGGACGTGCGACAGATACGCCTCGTCGCGGATGGTGACATGCAGCCGGTTGTTCGTCATATGCATGTACGGGGAGAGCAGCAGCGGCAGCGCGACAGCCGGGTCCGTCACCCGCTCGTCCCGCTCACCGTCCCAGGACCGGAAGACCAGGTCGCCGTCGAGCGTCAACTTCCGCGCTCGGTCGTTCAGTTCGGCGCAGTGCTCGGCCCAGCCCGCGAGGAAACCGGGCAGCCGGGCGGGCTCACCGGCGCCGACGGCGGCCCTGATACGGGCGAAGTGGCTGGTGAGCCCGGGAGCCATTGCCGCGTAGTTCTTGTCGTACTCGACGGTGCCGATGAAGCCGGTGCCGGGGAACGCCGTGTGCCAGAACTCGTAGTAGCTCTCCAGATACTCGGTCAGCTCCCGGTCGCCGGGCAGGAAGGTCCCCGACATGACCATCATCAACTGCGCGGACGTGCCCAGCAGTACGGTCCGCAGATGCAGGTTCTTGGTGCGCAGCGCCTCGATGACGAGATCGCTGGAGTGCCGGAAGTGCCACTCTGCCAGCTCGATCCCGGCGGGCCCGCCGTACTTGCCGTACTCCGGCTCGTACGGCTCGGCGCTGCGCGAGTTGTTGGGGCGCAGATTCATCCGGCCCTGGTCGTCCATGTAGTGGCCGCGCTCGCTGCCGGGAAACTCGATCTCGAACAGCGTGTTGTAGAAGTCGTTGAGGAAGCCGGAGTCGACCTCGTACAGCGCGGGCCGCTCGGCGAGGAAGGCGTCGACGGCCTGCTCGGTGCGGGCGCGGACGGCGGGCGCCGCCGCCTCGTCGGCCGGCTTGAGGCGCAGCCGTACGTGCGGGCCTTCCAGCCAGTAGTTCATGAAGAAGTAGTTGTCGATCAGGCCCTCCGCCTCCAGCTCGGCGACGAGCGGGCGCACGCACTGGAGCAGGAAGGGGCGGGGGTTGGCGGCGTAGAAGACGTGCGTGGCCTGCCAGTCGGCGGGGACTGTCATGGGGCATCCCTCCGTGCGGAGACGAGTTCTTTACGAGTGGGAGGGGCGCCGGCCAGTGTTTCCACGGCCAGCTCGGCGACATGGCGGCCACGTGCGGAGACGGCGTGCAGCCCGTCCTCGTCGGGCAGCATCTCGCGGAACACGACGCGCGCCCCGTCCGTCTTGAGCAGCGCCTCGAACGCGGTGAGCGAGAGCGCGCTGTCGAAGTCCAGATACTGCGGCTTGGCGCCGGTCGCCCCGCGTGCCCCGCTGTCCGAGACGGTCACGAAGACCCGGTCGGGCAGCCCGGTCGCGCGCCGGAAGCGGTGCCAGCCGAGGAACCATTCGTCGTCCGAGACCCCCGGCGCGTGCAGCGGAAGCCCGGCGGCGGGCGCGCTCCAACTGCGCCTGCTCAGGACGACGCTGCCGTGCCGCACGCGCGGCCTGCGGGTGACTCCGCCGACCGGCGCGCCCTCCGGGACGCCGCCCCACACATTGAGCGGGGCCATCGAGGTGGGCGAGAGGAGCAGCAGGGTGCGGGGCAGTTCGGGCAGCGCGAGCGGCACGAGATAGCCGAGGTAGACGGGAACGACCTCGCGGCCGAGCCGGGTCGAGCGCAGCACCAGCCGGTCGGCCGTCTCGTCGTGTTCGACGTACAGGTCGTCGAGACTCAGGCGGTACGCCTCCGGCAGCGTGCCGGTCTCGCCGGGGCAGACGATCTCGTACTCGGTGAGTCGCCCGTGCAGATTGAGATTGCTGGTGACGGGTCCGCCCGTGACCTCGGCGAACACCGCTCCCGGCGGCTGCACTTGGGCCGCCCCGGCCAGCAGAGCGGTGTCGAGTCCCTCGAAGCACTGCGTGAAGCGGCTGAAGGGGAAGGAGAGACCGCCGTAGGAGCGGTTGAGGACGACCAGCGGGTCGTGCGGGCGGTCGGCGAGCTGGATGTGGTGGCTCATCGGCGCGAACGTCGGTGCGGCCGGGGCGAGTTCGGCGGCGACGTCGGCGAGGAAGCCGGCGTCGAGGTCGATCTCGTCGCTGTCGCCCTCCGCGGCCCAGAGGGCGCGCATCCGCTCGATGAACAATTGCCGCGCCGTGTCGATCGCCTTGAGCTGCGGCAGCCCGAGCCAGTTGACCTCGGGCACGTACCGCCCGTCCGCGTCGAAGGTCGTACGGCTCGCGGTGAACGTCATGTACTGGTCGAAGAAGTCCTCGTGGAAGTCGTGCACCAGCTTGAGCAGATCGTCGCAGCGCCCGCCCTGTCCGTATCTGGCCAGGAAGAAGCCCTTGAACGTGACGCGCTGAGGGAGCGTCAGATCGAAGGCCGGCAGTACGCCCTCCACCCGGCCGAGCGGCCCGGCCGTCAGCTCACGCCAGGCGCCGAGGCCCATCGCCGTCTCGCGTCCGGCCGCCGCGTCCTCGTACAGCAGGGTCTGCGGCACACGGGGTTTCTCGGCACCGAGTTCCGACTGGACGTCACTGAGCGTGGTCCGGAGCGCGGCGAGCACCTCGCGGCGCTCGGCGGGCTCCGCCCCGGCGAACCGGTCGGTCAGCGCCACCGCCTCCGCCAGCCGCCCGGCCAGCTCCGTGGCCCACGGCCGGCCCAGCTCGCGCAGCGACCGCTGGAAGGCACGCAGCGGGTCGGTGTCATGAACCGCCGTACGCAGCGCGGGTACTTGGACCATACCCAGGTCCATCAGCGCGGCGAGATACTGCTCCGCCTCGTCGGCCCCGGCCTGCGCGTCGTCGGCCAGCCAGGCCGCCAACTCGCCGTAGCGCAGGGCCGGGTGCCGCTCGAAGAAGTCGAGCAGCCGCTCCAGGGTGCCGCTGCGGCGCAGGAAGAAGAGCCGGTCCTTCACCGCGTCGAAGGTGACGGCCGTGTCGTCGTCGCCGGTGGTGACCCAGCGGCGTACGTAACGCACCCGGTCGTCGTCCCGGCCCCAGCCGGAGGCGGGGGCGACGGGCAGATCCGCGCGGCGTACGGGGTCGGCGATCACGCACTCGGCGAGGCGGCCGAGTGCGACGACGTTGAGCCGCGCGTGACCGGTCCACTTCTCGGCGACCCGCACCTCGAAGCCGTCGCCGCCGGCCGGACGGCCCTCCTCGAACTCACCGAGTGCGACACCGGTGAACGTCGAGAACGGGCTGGTCTTGCAGACCGTGCGGTAGAGGTACGACAGCAGCGACCGCTCGATCTTCCTGCGCCGCTTGTCGGCCTTGCCGTCCCCGCCCTGCCGCAGATACGTGTCGATCTGCGCGTCGAGCGTCGGCGAGGCCAGCAGCAGCCCCTTGCGCAACCGCTCCTCCCCCGCGATCCCGCGGAGCGCGGCGCGCGCCTCGGCGCTCTCGCTCGCGAACAACTCCGCCCCGGTGGCGCGCAGTTCGGCCAGCTCCCGCCGGTCGATCAGCCAGCGCGACAGGGCTTCGCCCGTCGCCGCGTCGCGCCCGGCGACCAACGCGATGGCGACGCCGGGCTGTCCGGGCAGCCGGTTGTTGAAGACCTCGCGGCGCAGCTTCAGCAGCGCGCGCCGGTCGGCGGCCTCCCGGGGCGCGGCGCCCGCGCCGTCGCCGGTGCGGCCGACGAGGTCGTGCAGCAGATCGCCGACGCGCTCCCCCGCCGCCCGCAGGCGCTCGTCCTCGGCGAGCACGATCTCCGCCCAGCGGCGGCTCGCCGGGCAGCGCAGGGCGCGCACGGTCTCGATCGGCAGCCCGGCGACGCGCAGCATGAACGCGCGCCTCGGGTCCTGGCGGTGCGGGTCGTGGCTGTGCGAGTCGTGGTCGTGCGGGTCCTGGTCGTACAAGTTCTGGTCGTACGAGTTCTGGTCGTGCGGGTCGTGGTCGTGCGGGTCCTGATCAGGCATCCTGCTCCCCCATCCGGTGGTCATCTGGTGATCGGCTCAGGCGATCTCGTACCGGAAGTCGGCGGGGGCGGGGCGCTCGTTGCCGACCATCATGATCAGGAGCGGGGCCTCGCCGGTGGCGTCGAGGCCCAACTCCTCGATGTACGAGACGTTGTCGAAGCCCAGGGCCACGCCGCAGCCCAGGTCCAGCGCGCTGCACGCGGTGTAGACGGACTGGGCGACGGCGCCGATGGTCGCGTTGACGAGGCGGTAGCCGCGGTCGCCGACGGCGTCGAGGACGGCGGCGGTACGGATGGTGGGCACCAGTACGGCGCCGGCCTGCTCCAGGTTGTAGTTGGAGAGGAAGTAGTTGCGCTGCAGGAACTCGCCGGGGCGCCCGGCCTTGACCAGCCGCAGCTCATGGGCGTCGGGGTCGTACTCGTACGCGCCCGGCGCCAGGCCCTCGACGTGGTTGACGAACGCGTACAGCTTCGCGAGTCGCACGCCCTCCTCCGCACTCGTACCCGTGCCGGTGCCCGTACCCGTACCCGTACCGGTGTCGCCGCCGAGGCGTGAGCCCGCGCTGGACGCGGCGAGGCAGGCCGCCAGTTGCTCGCCGGTGACGGGCCTGCTCGCGTCGAAGCGGCCGAAGCTGCTGCGACGGCGGCGCAGCACGGTCCGTACGTCACCGGGCATCGGCCGCGCGGCGGGCAGCGGCGCGACCGGCCGGTCCGGGTCGGCCGGGGGTGCGGCGGCCGGGGCGAGGGCCCCGGGGGCCGGCCGCTCGGTGGCGTGCGCGGAGGTCGTCGCCTGCATCTTCAGCAGCGCGTCGAAGGTGAAGACCTCGCGCGAGCGCTCGACGTCACGGCGCCGCACGGAGACGTTCGCGGGGGCCGACCCCGTGGGCACGGCACCTGAACTCCAAGACGTTCCGGCCCACTTGAGGGGGACGACCGCGAACACGCCCTCCTCCTCGCCCCGGACCCCGAGCAGCTTCTGGAGCCGCGCCTCGTCGAACCACATCGCCGGCTCGACGGCCAGCCCCCGCGCGCCCGCCCACATGCGCCACGTCTGCACGGCGGCGCCGAGGTCCATGCTCACGGCGTGGAAGGAGAAGCTGTTGTACTTGAAGGAGTTCTGCCAGTACTTGATACCCAGGACCAGGTACTGGTCGGTGTCCGCGCCGGGCCCGCCCAGCGACTCGCGCACCTCGCCGGACACGTCTCCGGTGAGCAGGCGCTGCATGGTGTGGTGGCGGGTCGAGTAGTAGTGCACGCCCGGTGTGACGGGGCCGCTCGGTCCGGAGACCCAGTAGACGCTCACGGGGTAGAGGCCGCCGCCGGAGGCGGAGCCGCGCGACCAGTTGGCGAGCGGATAGAAGGGCAGGGCGCTCAGATCGGTGTTGGCCTGGACGCCGAGCCGGCGGCCGGTCAGGCCGTACGAGTCGAGGAGCATCCCGGAGAGCGACGTCAGGTCGAACGTCCCGCCCTCGGTGCCCTCAGTGCCCCCGCCGTCGCCGAAGGCGCGGTCCAGGCTCGCGTCCGCCGGATAGTCGGCGACGGGCAGCGGCAGGCTGTCGACCCCCGGGTAGTACTTCGCCTTGCGCGGCCCGTCGGACCAGTTCGGCACGAAATCGGCCGGAGGCATCGGGACCCGGCCCCGCTGCATGATCGCGGCGGCGTAGTCATGGGCGTACCCCATGGTGGTGCTCCTCTCAGGGGAACGGGTGCGGCGCGAGGTTCAAGTCGGCGTCGGTCAGGTCGTGTTCACGCATCCCCGCCTCGCGCAGGGCGGTACGCAGCCGGGGCATGCCGAGCGCGCGCTGCCGGGTCCAGCCGAAGTCGATGGGCAGCAGGCCGGGGACGATCACCGAGACCGTCGTCAGGCCGAGGTCCCGCTGCTCGGGCATGGTCTGGTCGACGACGACCACGTCGAATCCCTTGTCGGTGACGGCACTCACGCATCGCATGAGGTCGTCGCGCAGATCGTCGGAGACGGGCGGCGGCGGGGATCCGGCGCTGTGGCCGTCGCCGTGGCGGTCGCCGTGGGCGTGGGCGTGGGCGTGGGCCTGGCCGTCGCCGTACGCCTCCGTGAGTGACCGCTTCCGCGGCCGGGGCGCGCCCGGTTCGCCGATCAGGAAGTGGGCGTTGTTCCCCATCTCCGGGATGCCGTAGGCGAGCGGGTGGTCGTGCAGCGCGGCGACCTTGTCGTAGTCGGTGGCCATGGCGCGCAGCCGGACCTCGTCCCGCTCGGTGCGGCCCTGGAGGTTGACGGCGTCCGTGGCGATCTCGCACAGCGCCCCGGCCAGTGCCGACTCCGGGTCGAGCCCGGCGCCCGCGCCGAAGCACATCCGGCCCCGGCCGCCGTCGGGACGGACGGCGACGCCGGTGATGACGGGGATGGGGAAACTGATCCGGGTGTCGAAGAAGCGGGCCTCGTACCCGTACATCTCCAGGCGGTCGACCATCTGCCGGGTGGCGGCGCGGGTGCTGGTGCGCGGGTCGAGTTCGGGGAGGGCGGCCCGCCCGTACCAGGTGAGGAGGAAGGCGTCGCGTTCCACGACCTCCATGAGGCCGAAGTAGACGGCCTCCTCCATACAGCCGCCGGACGCGCAGCCGTTGGAGCTCTCCTGCACGAACCGGTTCTCCAGGCCGGGCGCGTGATAGTACGTCAGCACTTCCGGCACGAGGACGGGCCGGTGGTCGCGGAGCGAGTAGCCCCAGACCCAGGGGAGTTCACGGTCGGGGTGGAACGGGGTGACGCGCGGGTTGGCGCGGTGGAACTCCTCGGAGTACAGGCCGACTTCACGCGGATCCAGTGCGTGTTCACCGGCGGCCCGCAGGCCGTTGAGCGAGCCACGGGTGCCCGCGGCCTTGGCGCGCGAGCGCATTCCGGCGTACCGCTCAAGTCCCTCCAGGACGCCGATGCGCACGCTCTGCGCGAAGGTGTCGGCGTGGCCGCCCCAGAACGTCTCGCGCAGATACTCGCCGGAGCGCATCGAGAAGCAGCCGATGGTCGCCGAGGTGGAGGTGGAGGAGACGTCCTGCACGACGGAGGGGCCCAGCGAGCCGCAGACCGGATTGGCGTACGGCTCCACGGGCAGCTCGTACGCGCTGATGTCGCGGAGCCGGAAGCTGCCCGGCTTGTGTTTGGGCGCGGGCTTCAGGGTGAGGACGGCCGCCTCGGGCGTGTCCTCCTCGCCGCGTCCGCAGCGGGGGCATTCGGGGTCCGGCACGAGCGGGTAGTGCCGTACCTGAAGGGTCTGCAGGTCCACGAGGTGAACCGCCGGGAAGGAGCCGGTCGACGGCCCCTGCCCGGCGAGTCGGGCCTCGACGATCCCGGCGAGGGCGTCGGCGGTGAACGGGGTGATGTACGGCGACTCCCCGGCGGCCCTGGTGCCGGAGCCCAGCTCCAGGGCCTCGCGCAGCGCGACGGAGCGCACGCCCTGCCAACGGCGGGCGAGACAGCGGGCGCAGGGGCGGTGGGTGGCCGCGCCGACGGTTTTTTCGGCGTTGTCGGCGTTGTCAGCGTTGTCGGCGTTGTCCGGGAAGGGTCCGACGACGGCTTGGCGGCCGTAGAACCGTACGGGCACGCTTGCGGCCCACGCCTCCCCCGGGTCCGCGTCCGCGAAGGCGTCGTGGACGCCGAGCGGCGCGATGTCGAGCGCGGGGGCGGGGGCGGTGCCGTCGGCCGCGTCGAAGCTGCGGCGCATCAGCGTGGCGAGGTCGCGGGCGGACCGCTCCCAGGGCTCGGGCTCGGGCTCAGCCGGCATCGGGGGCACCCTCCGCGCCGGTGGTGAGCAGCACGCGTGCCGTGCTGATGCCGCCGGCGGGCAGATCGGCCGGGGTGGTGGCGACGTACAGCACGTCGCGTCCGGCCGCGCGCAGCCGGTCGAGGACCGCGTCGAACGTGGTGGCGGTCGCGTCGGCGGCGACCGGCTCGGCGGTCAACAGGACGGTGGCGGAGGCGAGTTCACCCATCAGCGGGTCGCCGGTGTCGACGGTGGAGTCCGGGTCCTCGGTGTCGAGCTGCACCTGGCCGATGAGGTCGCGCAGCGCGGCGCACGCGGCGGTCGTCCGGGAGAGCCCGGCGGCGACGGCCCAGCGTCCCCGCCCTTCGGGTCCGGCTCCCGCGGCTCCCGGTCCGGCTCCCGGTCCGGCCGTGTCCGGGCCGCCCGTCTCGCGGGCCAGGACGACATGGGCGCCGGAGTGCTCCTGCTCGCCGAGGTCGACCAGCTCGGCCCGTATCCCCACGTTCGGGACGGACTTGAGCAGGAAGACCAGCTCCGGGTCGGCGTCCGGCTCGCCGGCCGCCGGGGAGGTGACGAGCGCGCCACGCGCCTCGCCGCGTACCGCCCGCAGCAGCGCGCCGTGGGCGAGCGCCGACAGCAGGCCGCGGCCCGCCGCCTCCTGCGGGCTGGGGCCCGCGCCCGCGCCGGCGGTGGTCGCCTGGTGCAGACGCTCGGCGTTGTACGGGCCGAACGGCCGTACGGCGGCGGCCGGTACCCGCACGGGCTCCTTGGTGAGCAGCGAGGTCGCGGTGAGCCAGGCGCCCACCGTGTCGACGCCCGCGCCGGTGCCGCTGCCCGTGGTCAGGCTGTCGGGGGCGAGCGCGGCGGCACCCGCTCCGGGCGGTCCTGTGTCGGGCGTCACGGGCACGACGTGCTCGACGTACGTCTCGGCCGCCGCGTACAGCGCGCGCAGCCGGGCGCCCGCCAGGTGGTGCACGTCGAAGGCGGCGATCCGCCTGCGCGGTCCGTGGCCGACGGCCAGTTCGACACGGCTGATCTTGAGCGGGGTCTGGGTGAGGCTCTCGTCCTCGTAGCGGCTGAAGATGCCGGTGAAGGGGCGCACCAGGGCCGTACTGATCCGGTTGAGCCCTTCGACCAGGGCCTCCGCCTCGCCCGCGCTCTCCACGGTCGGGGTGACGGGGAGGGTCAGTCCGCCGGGGAGGGCGGGGCGCGGGGTCTCGGTGGCGGGGGCGCACAGCGCGCAGCGTGGGTGGGGCTGGACGGGTTCGGCCATGACGTCGAGCGATTCGAGGTCCTGGACGAGGACTTGTCCGTCGGTCTCGGCGGGCAGCACGCCGGTGGTGAGGCGGAAGATCTCGTAGCCGAGGAGGTTGCCGGACATCGCGGCGACGGGGCCGGTCAGCGGGGAGCGTCCGGCGGCGCGGGCGGTGGCGCCGCCCGCGACCTCGCTCCAGATGTCGGCGGCGGTTCCGGCGTCGGTGTTGCCGCCGAGGCGCAGCACGGCGCAGGACCAGCAGCCGGTCGAACCGGCCTTGCTGAGCGGCCCGGTGACCGACCTGCGGCCGAACGTCCAGGCGGGGATGAGGGTGATGCCCTCGGGCACGCCCGCCGACAGCAGGGCGTGGGTGCGGGCGGAGGCGTCGGCGCCGGTCACGACGACGATGTCGTAGCCGTCGAGCGCGGCCCAGTCGGGGTCGGCGGGGAGGCTGTCGACGGTCACCGGGCAGTCCTGGGCGGCCAGTTCGGCGATCTCGGCCAGCAGGGTCCGGTCGCTGTCCGCTTCTCCCTCGACGGCGAGATGGGCTCCGCCGTTGCGGACGAGGCTGAGCGCGCACCAGCGGGCGACGGGTCCGGTGCCGAGGATCGCGACGCGGGTGGTGCGGTAGCGGCGGAAGCGGGCGAGGGCGCCGTCGGCGTAGTGGTCGGCGTACGCGATCTGGGCGGCGAATCGGGTGGTGACCGCGTCGGTGAGGGGGTCGGGGAGAGTGCGGGGGAGATTGTTGGGGACGGGGGTGCGGGCGTCGGAGGTTTCGGGGGTGGCGGTCTCGGGGGCGGCGGTCTCGTCCTCGGGGATGTCACGGGCGAAGCCGCGCTCGTACAGCGTCTTGACCAGTTCGGCGGCCATGGCCTGCTGCGCGGGGCCGAAGCCCTGGCAGATGTCGGCGAGCCGGTGGTGGCCGGCGAGATGCGGCACCATCAGCGAGGCGAAGCGGTAGGCGGTGCGGCCGGTGAGGTGGAAACCGCCGTCGGCGTTGTGGAAGAGGACCCCGCCGGGCGTCTCGGTGAAGAGCACGTCCCGGCGGACCCGGGGCCTGGTGCCGGCCAGGGCGTCGAAGGCGGACACGGCGGTCGCGGCCGTGTCCTGCGCCGCCGCTTCGTGAACCGCCGCTTCGTGAACCGCCGTTCCCTCAACCGCCGTTCCCTGACCCGCCGGAGGCGCGACGGCCGTCGGGGTCGCTGTCGCTTCTGCAGCCATGGGATTCACACCTTCTGTATCGGTCGGGATCGATACGGCGCTGTTCTGCGCGCGTACACACGGAGCAGTTCGTGCACCCGGTACGGGCCGGGCGGCCCTTCTTCCAGCAGTCCGGCGTCGGCGAGCCGGTCCAGTACGTCGTCCGCCTCGACGGGGGACATCCCCAGTACGCGCACGCTGTCCTCGGCCGTGAAGTGGTCGGGGATCTGCGCGGCGACCTTCAGAAAGGCGTCGGCGAGCCGGGGGTCGAGCCGGTCGAGCGCCCCGCCGAGCACCCGGTGCACCGACAGTTCGGGCGAGTCGGCGAGCGAGAGCCGCGCCAGCGGGTCCTCGGCCAGCCAGCTCACGGAGTCGGCCAGCCGCAGCGCCGGCCGGGTGAGCAGCCGGGCCGACATGATGCGCAGGGCGAGCGGGTGGTGGCCGCAGGCGTCGGCGAGACCGCGGGCCGCCTCCGGCTCCGCCTCGACGCGTTCGGCACCGAGGACGGCGAGCAGCAGCGCGTACGACTCCTCCTCGGTGAAGGTGCCGAGCCGCAGCACCCAGCCGCCGTGGGTGGCGACGAGACCGGCGAGGCCGCGCCGGCTGGTGACGATCGCCGCGCCGTCGGCGCCGGCCGGCAGCAGTGGCCTGACCTGGTCGGCGTCGACCACGTCGTCCAGCAGGAGCAGTGCGCGTTCGCCGCGTACCTGGTCGCGCAGGGCGTCGGCCACCTCGGCCGCCGCGTCGTCGGGGCTGCGGGGCGTACCGTCCGGGCCGACCATCCGCACCATGAACAGCCCGCCGGGGAAGGCGTCCTTGACCTGGTGCGCGAGGTGTCTGGCCAGTGCGGACTTCCCGATTCCGGGGGCCCCGGACACCAGGAGGGTGACGGGGTCGTGGCCGGGCGCGGTCAGCCGCTCCAGCAGCGCGGCGGTCTCGGCGGTGCGCCCGGTGAAGGAGTGCACGGCCGCGACCGGCCCCACCATGGCCGTCGGCGGCGCGGCCCGCTTCGTGGTGGTCACGGCGGCCGTGGCGGTGGTGGCGGTGACAGCCGGGTGCTGCCGCTCGCCGCCGCCGGAGACGTACGCGGGACCGGCGGGGTGCCGGTCGTCGGCGGGTCCCAGGTCCTCGCCGCGCAGGATGGCCATCTCCAGCCTGCGCAGCGCGGGCGAGGGGTCCACGCCCAACTCGTCGTGCAGATAGTCCTTGACCAGCCGGTACTCGGCGAGCGCCTCGGTCTGCCGGCCCGTGCGGTACAGCGCCTCGATGAGCTGTTCCCGGAACCGTTCGTGTCCGGGGTGGGCCCGGCTGGCGCTCCACAGCTCCACCAGCGCCTCGCCGCAGCGGCCGAGCCTCAGCTTGAGGTCGCAGGCGCGCTCCAGGGTCCGCAGCCGTTCCTCGACGAGCCGGGGGACTTCGTCGCGGTGCAGTACGTCGGAGCGGACATTGGCCAGGACGGAGCCCTCCCACAGCGACAACGCCCCTTTGAGCACGTGCAGTTCGCTCTCCGGGTCGGCGGCCTCCGCGGCGCGCCGTACCTCGTCCCGGAAGCCGATCAGATCGAGATGCCGGGGCCCGGCCGTGATCCGGTAGCCACCGGGCACGGCCTCGATGGGTGTCTCGGTCACCCCGTGCTTGGTGAACAGCCGGCGCAGCCGCAGCACACACGTCTGGAGCGCGGCCCGGGAGGTGGCGGGCTGTTCCTCGCCCCACATGGTCCGCTGCAAGTAGTCGGCGGAGACGACCGAGTTCGCATGCAGGAGCAGTGAGGCGAGGAGAATGGTGGGTTTGGACGGCTGGAGGACGACGGTGTCGGAGCCGTCCGTGATGCTGAGCGGCCCGAGGAGCTGAAACCGCACCGGCTACGCCTCAGTCCCAGCCGTTGACAAGCTTGCTCGTGCCCACGACATCGCCGGCGGCCGGCGCGGAGGCGGCGGCGGCCCCCGCGGAGAGGGTCAGTGCGGCCGTACAGAAACCAAGGACGAGGGCGGTACGTGCGGTACGAGCGGTGCGCGAACGGGCCGTGATCTTCTTGGAGTTGCAGTGCGGTACACCGAGCACAATTCCCCCTGTTGAATCGTTCCGTCGGACCGGATCGCTTCCGGTGGGACGACGATGACAGCGGGTGTCTCGAAATGGGGGGCCGAGGCTTGTCAGCTTGCTGCATCTACGCGCGCAGCTTGTTGTCAGCACCCCCCTGACCAGGAACAACAAATTCCGCTCCGGTGAGCGTGGAGGACGCCCACCGGAGCCGAATTCACCTACGTTGGCCGACTATTGGCCATCGTCAGGGGCTGCCCCCGACCTGCGGACAGGAGGACCTAGTCCGTGGCGATCGCGTTCAGGACGTTCATCCGGCCGGCCCGGAAGGCCGGGACGAGCGCGGCGAACAGTCCCACGAAGGCCGAGGCCACGAACACCCCGATGATGGTCGGCCACGGGATCTCCAGGACCCCCAGCCCCTCCAGGGCGAGGAGTTGCTGTGCCGCCGTGCCCCAGCCCATGCCCAGACCGAGGCCGAGCAGCGCTCCGAAGAGGGCGATGACCACCGACTCCAGGCGGATCATGCGGCGCAGTTGACGGCGCGACAGGCCGATGGCCCGCAGCAGTCCGATCTCCCTGGTCCGCTCGACCACCGACAGCGCGAGGGTGTTCACCACTCCCAGCACCGCGACGATGATCGCCAGTCCGAGCAGGCCGTAGACGATGTTGAGCAACTGGCCGATCTGGTCCTTCAGATCCTGCTTGAAGTCCGTCTGGTCCTGGACCTTGTACTGCGGGTACGCCGCGAGCGAGTCCTTCAGCGCCGCGTACGCCTGCTTCTCCTTGCCGTCCTCGGCCGCCGCGAACATGATCACGTTCTTCGGCATCTTCTCCGCCGGCAGATACCGCGCGGCGGTCGCTATGGACATGTACTTGGCGTCCTTGTCCACCGACACGTCGTCGGAGGTGATCGCCGCGACCTTCAGCTCGGCGCTCTCACCGCCCTTGAACGCGACGGTCAGCTCGTCGCCGACCTTGACGTCGTGCTCCTTGGCGAAGATGTCGCCGACGGACATCGAGTCCTTGCCGTACGCGGCGGACAGCTCACCCGCGACGACCTCGCGGCGCAGATCCTGCGCGTACGTCGAGTCGGCGGCCGTCAGGTCCTCGTCGACGGTCTTCCCGTCGGGCGTGGTGACCTTGGCCTCGACGCTCTTGTACTCGGTGACGTGCGCGATGTCCGGGACCTTCTCCAGCGCCTTCTGGGCCTGCGGCACGATCGGCTGGCCGGTGCCGGACTGGATGATGAAGTCCGCGCCGACCGTCTTGTCCAGCTCGTCCGTCGCCGAGGCGACCATCGACGAACCGACCACCGACAGGCACGCCACCAGGGCCAGGCCGATCATCAGGGCCGCGCCCGTGGCTCCCGTACGCCGTGGGTTCCGCAGCGCGTTCCGCTCGGCCATCCGGCCGACGGGACCGAAGCCCCGCAGCACGACCGCGCTCAGGATCTTGACGAAGAAGCCGGCGAGCAGCGGGCCGATGACGACGAAGCCGATGAGGGTGAACACCACGCCCAGGCCGAGGAACAGGGAGCCCTCGCTCGCCTTCTCGGCCCCGGTGGAGACGAGGAGCGCGGCGACACCACCGGCGGTGAGGAGCAGGCCGATCGTGCCCCGGATCAGTCCGGCGCGGCCGTCGGCCGGCGTACCGGCGTCACGCAGCGCGGCCATCGGCGAGATCTTCCCGGCCCGGCGGGCCGGTATGTACGCGGCGAGGACGGTGACGATCACTCCGAGCGCCAGCCCGATCGCGGGGGTCGTCCACTTCACGGTGAGGTCCTGGGTGGACAGCTCCATGCCCATGGACGACATCAGCTTCATCAGGCCGACGGCGAGTCCGACGCCCGCGGCGACACCGGCGACAGAGCCGACGATGCCGAGCAGGACGGCCTCCAGCAGCACCGAGCGGTTGACCTGCTTGCGGCTGGACCCGATGGCCCGCATCAGGCCGATCTCCCGGGTCCGCTGGGCGACCAGCATGGAGAAGGTGTTGACGATCAGGAAGATGCCGACGAGGAAGGCGATCCCGGCGAAGCCGAGCATCGCGTACTTCATCACGTCGAGGAACGAGCCGACGCTGTCCCTGCTCGAATCCGCCATCTCCTTCTGCGTCTGGAGCTTGTACGTGCCCCCGAGCGACCCGGCGAGGTCGGCCTTCAGCCGGGCGTCGCTCACCCCCTGGTCGGCCACGACGTTGATCTGTGTGAACAGACCGGTCTCACCGAGGAGTCCGCGCTGGGCGGTCGCGGTGTCGAAGTAGACGATGGTGGCGCCGGGGTTGGTCACCTTGAAGGTGGCGATACCGGTGATCTTCGCCTTGAGGTCTCCGGTGACCACGATGGTGCGCAGCTCGTCGCCGAGCTTCAGGTCGTGCTTGTCGGCGGTGTCGGCGTCGATCATGACCTCGGTGGGGCCGCGCGGTGCGTGCCCGGAGGTGATCTCCATCGACTTGAGGTCGTTGTCGGTCCAGTTGCCCGCGAACGTCGGGGCGCCGCTGGACGCTCCCACGTTCTTGTTCTCGGAGTCGACGACCGTGACACTCATGCTGCTGACGGCGCCCTCGGCGGACTTCACGCCCGGCGACTTCTCGACGCGGCCGACGACGGAGGCCGGCAGCGACTCGGGCTTGCCGGTCTGTGACGGCGCCTCGTCGGCCGCCGCCGCGCCCTTGGGGCTGACGGTGACGTCGGAGGACGTCGCGGCGAAGAGCTTGTCGAAGGTGGTGTTCATGGTGTCGGTGAAGACGAGCGTCCCGGAGACGAACGCCACCGACAGCAGGACGGCGACGGCGGAGAGCGCCATGCGTCCCTTGTGCGCGAGGAAGTTGCGCAGCGAGGTCTTGACGACGGTCACGACGTCCGCCCCCGCGCGTCGAAGTTCTTCATACGGTCGAGGACCTGCTCGGCGGTCGGGTTGTACATCTCGTCCACGATCCGGCCGTCGGCGAGATACAGCACCCGGTCCGCGTAGGACGCGGCGACCGGGTCGTGCGTGACCATGACCATGGTCTGCCCCAGCTCGTCCACGGATCTGCGCAGGAAGCTCAGCACCTCGGCGCCGGCCCGCGAGTCCAGGTTTCCGGTCGGCTCGTCACCGAAGATGATCTCGGGCTGGGCGGCGAGCGCGCGGGCGACGGCCACGCGCTGCTGCTGACCGCCGGACAGCTGGTTGGGCCGGTGCTTGAGCCGGCCGGCGAGGCCGACGGTCTCCACGACCCGGTGGAGCCACTGCTTGTCGGGCTTGCGGCCCGCTATGTCCATGGGCAGCGTGATGTTCTCCAGGGCGTTGAGCGTCGGCAGCAGGTTGTACGCCTGGAAGATGAAGCCGATCCGGTCCCTGCGCAGCTGCGTGAGTTTCTTGTCCTTGAGCTTGGTGATCTCGGTCTCGTCGAGGTAGATCTCCCCCGAGGACACGGTGTCGAGCCCGGCGAGGCAGTGCATCAGCGTCGACTTGCCCGAGCCCGACGGGCCCATGATCGCGGTGAACTGCCCGCGGGCGATGTCCACATCGACCTGGTCGAGCGCGACGATCCGGGTCTCCCCGGAGCCGTAGGCCTTGACGACCTGCCGCGCTCGCGCGGCGACGGCCAAACGCCCTCCCGTGCCCCCGTGCTTGGGGATGGTTACAGCCGTTGTCACGGTAAGTCTCCTAAGTCCGTTGATATTCAGGCGTCATGAGGCCCGGTGCGCGCCTCGCGCCGTGTGTCGGTGTGGTGGTGATGCGATGGTCGTGCGGCGTTGCCGCGGTGCTCGTGCGGTGGTGGTGCGGTGTGGTGCGGTCCGGTGTGCGGCGTGGGGGCCTGGCCGGTTCTGACTTGATTCTGCTCGCCCGAGACCCCCCGGCGCGCTGGGGAAAGGCGCAGACTTCCCCTGTGGTTTTCCGCAGGATTTCCGGGGGTTAGCCCCCCCTCGGGCCCTGTCCCCCCTCGGGGCCCGCCCCCCTCGGGCCCCGTTCCCTCTCACCGACCGGCCCCCCGACCGGCCCCCCTGCGGTGTAAGACCAACTTAAAGAACAGGCCCCCCTCTTCTCCTCCTCCAGCGGGACGAACCGGCCCTGGCCGGAAGTAGGGAGAACCACCTAAGGGCTCTCCACCCTCAGGTGGACCGCGCCTGAGGGTTCGTCTCGGGGGACGAACTCCGCGCCCTGCCGCGGCGAAGGGTCAAGTGAGATGGTGTCCCAGGGAAATACCTGCATAGGGAAGGGATCCTGTGACCGCCATACCCGAGCCCCGCCGCGGTCCCGTCGTCGCCGCCCTGATGCTCGGCATGGCGCTGGCCGCGCTGGACGGCACGATCCTCTCCACCGCCGTCCCTCAGATCGTCGGAGACCTCGGCGGATTCTCCGTCTTCTCCTGGCTCTTCTCCGGCTATCTGCTCGCCGCGACGGTCACTCTCCCCGTGTACGGAAAACTCTCCGACACCTTCGGCCGCAAGCCCGTGCTGATCGCCGGCATCATCCTGTTCCTCATCGGCTCGGTCCTCTGCGCCACCGCGTGGAACATGGGGTCCCTGATCGCCTTCCGCGTCGTCCAGGGCCTCGGGGGCGGCGCGATCCAGGGCACGGTGCAGACCATCGCCGCCGACCTCTACCCGCTGAAGGAACGCCCCAAGATCCAGGCCAAGCTCTCCACCGTCTGGGCCACGTCCTCCATCGCGGGACCCGCCCTCGGCGGACTGCTCGCGGGCTACGCGGACTGGCGCTGGATCTTCGTGATCAACCTGCCGGTGGGCGCGCTCGCGCTCTACCTCACCGTCCGCCACCTGCACGAGCCCGGCCGCACACGCGACCGCGAGACCCGGGCCGCCGCCCGTACGAAACGGGGCCCCGGAACCGGCGCTCCGCCCCGCCCCCGTATCGACTGGGCCGGCGCACTCGCCGTCTTCGCCACCGGCACGCTCCTGGTCACCGCCCTCGTCCAGGGCGGAGTCGCCTGGCCCTGGCTCTCCGTCCCCTCGCTCGCGCTCCTCGCCGGCACCGCGCTCCTCGCCGTCGTGACGTTCCTCGTCGAACGGCGCGCGGCCGAGCCGATCATCCCCGGCTGGGTCTGGCGCCGCCGCCCCATCGCCGCCGTCAACCTCGCGCTCGGCGCGCTCGGGCTGCTGATGATCGCCCCGACCGTCTTCCTGCCGACGTACGCCCAGTCCGTTCTCGGCCTCGGCCCGATAGCCGCCGGCTTCGTCCTCTCCGCGATGACCCTGACCTGGCCCATCAGCGCGGCCCTCAGCGACCGCGTCTACAACCGCGTCGGCTTCCGCCGTACCGCGATCACCGGTATGTCCATCGCACTGCTGGTCCTGCTGGCCTTCCCCCTGCTGCCCTTCCCCGGCCAGGCGTGGCAGCCGGCGCTGCTGATGCTGGTGCTCGGCGCCGGGCTCGGGCTGTTCCAACTCCCGCTGATCATCGCCGTACAGGGGTCGGTCGGCTGGTCGGAGCGCGGTACGGCGACCGCGTCGATCCTCTTCTGCCGACAGCTCGGCCAGAGCGTGGGCGCCGCGCTCTTCGGAGCGCTGGCCAACGGCGTCCTCACCGACAAGCTCGCCGACGCGCCCGGCACCGGCCTCCCCGGCGACCTCGACTCCGTGGCGCACGCCCTGGACGACCCGGCGGCCCTCACCGACCGCGCGGCCGACTTCCTGCGCCGCGCGGTGGACTCGGCGGTCGACTCCGTCTTCCTCGGAGCGGCGCTGGCCGCCGCGCTCTGCCTGCTGGTGCTGCTCTTCGTGGCCCCGCGCCGCTTCCCCGTCCACCCGGACCCGGCACCCGACCCGGACCCCGCCCCGACCCCGGAGCCGCGGCCCCACAAGACGACCGGCCCCGCGGCGGACACCTCCTAGGACGGACGCTTCCTGAAGAGGACGGGAGCCTAGCTCTCCGCCTCCGCGGGCGCCCTGCCCGTCAGTGCCGCCAGGCTGTTGCGGACATGCGTCATCCGCGCCTGCACCTCCTCGCGGACCTCGGTGTGCTCCCGCAGGATCCGCTCCGTCTCCCGTACGGTCCGCTCCTCCGCCGCCCGCGCCTGCGCGATCAGCTCCTCCGCGCGCGCCGCCGCGTCCTCCTGAAGATGCCGCGCGTGCTCCTCCGCCTCCGCGAAGGCACGCCTCGCGTCCGCGAGTTGGGCGTCCGAGCGGGTCGCCAGCTCCGTCTGGTACGCCTCCGCCTCCGCCTCACGGGCCGTGAACTCCCGCGTCGTCGCCGCCAGTCGCTCCGCGTGCTCCCGCGACAACTCGGTCAGCAACGCCTCCGTACGCTGCCGGATCTCGTCGAAGCGGGCCACCGCCGCCCCACGCGCCTCCTCGGCATCCCGGCGCGCGGCCGTCCGCTGCGCGTCGGCCGCGCCCTGCGCGCCCTCCACGGTCCGCGTCGCGTACGCGTCCGCGTCGGCCGCCGCCCCCTCCGCGTGCGCCCGTGCCGCCTCGCGCGTACGGCGGACCGCCTCGGCCGCCTCGTCGTAGGTCGCCTGCGCGTCCTCCCGCGCGGTCGTACGCGCCCCGTCCGCCTCCTCGGCGACCAGGTCCAGGATCTTCCGGGCGCGCTCGCCCAGTGACTCGTACGTCTGCGGCGGCAGCGCCTCGACCTGCTGCCGCAGCAGCTCCGCCTCCAACTGAAGACGCTCGGCCAGAGCGGCGAGCCGCTGCTCCTGCGCCTCGGCGTCCTCGCGGTCCCTCGACAGCTCCGTGACCCGCCGGTCGACCTGCTCGGGGCGGTAACCACGGCCCCGGGCGGGGTCGAAGCCGTGAGCCGATGCCCGTGCAGCAGCCATTCCTGAAGCCTCTCTCCGACCTACGGTGACGAGACAGGCGTCCCTACGAAACGCCCCACCCGTCCATCCTGCTCAAGGATGCGGCATTTGACGCCGGGCGCCTGATTCCGCTTCCGTACCGATGACGCGGCCGACGCGTTCAAGCCATCTCCCTCCGCCGCCCGACCCGGCCACGGGAACGGGCGAGGCGCCCACCGTGATCCACGGGGGCGCCTCTTGAGCGGCTGTACGTGGCGGATCCCACCGCCCCGTCAGCACCTGTGCGGCCGTCGTCAGAGCAGCCCGTCCCACATCTGCTCCAGCAGCACCGACCACCAGCTCTCCGGCGACGACAGCGCCGCCGGATCGATCGCGGCGAGCTGAGCCTGGAAGTCGACCGTCCAACGGCCCGCCTGCTCCGGATTGAGGCCGAAACGCAGTCGCCACATGCGGCCGAGCAGTGCCATCGAGCGCGTGAACTCCGGCAGCCCGGTGTTCACGAACTGCGGCGGGACCGTCTGACCGCCCGGCCCCGTCTCGACCGACACGGCCATGATGTGCGCCGTGCCGTACTGGACGCAGATCGCCCGGCCGAAGTCGCTGCCCATCACCAGGTACGACCCCGCGTCCGCCGCCGGCTGCACCTGCCGCTGCGCGGCCAGCTCGGCCAGCGTCGGCACCACCGGCTGCGCGGGCTGCGCCCAGAAGAACGGGCCGAAATCGCCCGGCAGGCCCGCCCACACGAGCGTGCGCGCCACGATCTCCGGCACGCCCTGACGGGACACCGCCCGCTGGTCGAAGCGGCAGATGCCCTGCGGGCCGAACGCGCCCGCCAGCTCCTGCGCGATGGCCTCCGGCGGGACCGGCTGCGCGGGCGGCACCTGCGGCAGCGGCGCGCGGACCGGCGCCGGCCGTGCCGGACCGTCCGCGACCTGGTGCAACTCGCCCTGGTGGGTGAGCAGATGCTGCATGCCCTGCTGACGGCTGGAGTGGTCCCTGCCGTACGGGGCGACGCTGGTGATCCGCACCTGCGGCCAGGTCTCACGGATCATCCGCGCGCAGTAACCGCCGGGCAGCTCGCAGGACTCCAGCTCGGTGTGGAGTTCGAGCACCTGCTGCGGCGGCACGTTCATGGCGCGCAGCTCGTGCAGGAACTGCCACTCGGGGTGCGGGGTGCCGGGCGCCGAGCGGCGGATGAGCTGCGCCTCGGAGCCGTCGGGCGCGCGGTAGCGCAGCACGGCCTGGTAGCCGGGACCGACCGTCGGCAGGCCGCCGGCCTGCTGCGGATAGCCGTAGGTGCCCGGCGGGGCGCCGGGAGGCGCACCGGGAGGGCCTGGGGGCGGGCCGGGCGGGCGCGTGCCCGGGACACCGGGCGGCGGACCCGGTACGGCACCGGGCCCGGCCAGCATCGTCGCCGCGTGGTGGACGCCGGGCGGAGGCGTACCGGGGGCACCGGGCGGGCCGGGAGGACCCGGCGGCATCCCGGGAGCACCAGGCGCGCCGGGAGGACCCGGCTGACCGCCCTGACTCGGATCCGCGAACATCGTCGCCGCATGGTGCACACCACCGGACGGAGGCCCACCGGGCGCACCGGGCGGGCCGGGAGGACCCGGCGGCCGGGGGCCGGCCGCTGACGGGGACTGACCGCCCTGGCTCGGATCCGCGAACATCGTCGCCGCGTGATGCACACCACCGGACGGAGGCCCACCGGGCGCACCGGGCGGGCCCGGCGGGCCGGGAGGCTGCGGGCCGCCCGAACCGAGGTGCGGGGCGAACTGCGTCGGCTGATAACCACCGGCCGGAGCGCCGGGAGCACCCGGCCCGGACGGCTGGGCGCCAGGGGCGCCGGGCACACCGGGAGGACCGGGCGGTCCGGGAACCCCCGGCACACCGGGAGCACCGGGCGGCGGCGGAGCCGAAGCGCCGCCACGCGCGCCGCGCGGCGGCGCCGTCGCCTTGCTCGTCGCCGCGTCGGCGATGTCACCGGGACCGGATCCAGGAGCGGGGGCGGGACCGGGAGCACCCGGCACACCGGGAGCCGAAGGTGCCGAGCCGAGCCCCGGGGCCACCGTCGTACGCGGCAGATGGCTGCCGCCCGACATCAGCGCCGTCGGCGCCTCGGCCGCCAGACCGGGCGGCGGTGTGTCGTCGTCGTCCGCCCCGGACAGCGGCGGCGCGAAGACCGTCGCCGGAAGCCCCACGGAGACGTCCTCACCGGCGGCGTTGGTGTCCGTACCGGCCCAGGGCGTGGCCCCGGCCGGAGTGCTGCTGCTCTGCGACGCCGAGGCCGACGGCGAGGCCGCGGGAGCGGGCACGGAGGCACCCTGCCCGTATCCACCGCCTCCCAAGGAGCCCGAACCGGAACTCGATCCCGAAGCACCAGAACCCGAAGCGCCAGAACCCGACGCACCGGCACCCGAAGCGCCCGCACCCGGCGCCCCCGGACCACCCATCCTGTCCGCCGCGTCCTGCAGCCACTCCGGCGGCGTCAACAGGAAGGACGTCTGATTCAGATCGATACGCTGCGGGGCCTGCGGCGGCTCCTGGACCTGCGCCTGCGACCCGTACTCCTCCTCGTACCGCCGGATCACCTCACCCACCGGCAGCCCCGGCCACAGCGTCGCCTCACCGCTGTCCCTCGCGATCACCAGCCGCTGCAGCCCGCCGTCCGACCTCGGACCCTCCGCCCGGTCCTCCGCCCACACCACGAACCCCAGCTCGAACTCCCGCACCCGCACCTCACGGTGCTGATACGCGGGCATGTCGCCGTTGACCCACTCGTCCGCGCGTTCCTGCGCCTGAGCGAATGTCACCATCGCGCTCACCCCTCCACCGGGACGGCGCGGGCGAAGCCGCCGTCCACCATCAGGTTCGCCACCGTGTCCAGCTCCGGCGGATTGCCCGCCAGCCTCGTAAGGAAGGCGTCGAAGTCCTCACCACAGGGCAGCAGCAGGCGCTCCACCCGCTCCTGCACGCTCCAGCCGTCGCGGTCGCGTGCGTCGTCGTACGCGCAGAACCAGACCGAACCGGCCTGCTCGCCCCGTACCTTCACCGCCAGGATGCCGCCCTGGACGAACGCCACGCCCAGATAGTCCTTGGTCAGATGGTCCCGCAGACACTTGTTGGCGTACAACAGGTCGTTGACCGCCGCCTCTTCACGCACCGTGAAGAACGGCTGGTCCACCAGCAGCCCCAGCTCCGCGTCCAGCGCCGCGCCCACCGGGGCGCAGCCGCCCGCCGCCTTCAGGAAGGTGCGGTACGCGCCGGGCAGCCGGTAGCCGAGGTCCTCCTCCACACCGAGCAACTGCTGCTCGGTCACCGACACCGACCCCTTCGGCAGCCCGAAGTGCACCGGCCTCGTCTCCTGAAGAGGACGCGTCCCGCGCTTGTCGTGATCCACCAGCGTCGTCGCCAGCCCGCCGTGATGGCGAAGCAGCGCCTTGACCTCCACCGGCACCAGCAGCAGCCGGCGCGATCCCGGCGCGTGGTGCCAGGTCCAGCCGTGCGGAGTGGCCACGGCGGGGATCGTGTCCCACAGCTCGTGGCCGTCGGCGTGCAGCGCGGCGTTGGCGGACACGTAGTCCGTGAGCCGCAGTTCGTCGACACCGAAGCCCTCGGGAGGCTCGGCGATCTCGGCGGCGGCACGCGCGTACGGCGAGAAGTCCGGGTAGCCGTTGCCGTCCACCGGCACACCCCTGGGGTGGCGGGACGCCCGGACCGGGTCCGGGAATTGCACGACCTGCCCGGCGTAAGCCGCGTTCGGTGGCGCGGCTTGCTGCCCGAGCCGACCTGTCGTCATGGCGGATGCCCCCTGCTGGCTTCTGACTGGTTCGGCACAGCCTATGCGGTGGAGCAACAGGGGACGCCGCCCCTCCGCCCCGCCGCCGGCGCTCGCCGGGGCACCCGTTCGGGTACCGGTGACAACGGGTCACCCCAGGTCACGCAGCGACGACGCCACGCCCCGATACCGCCCCGGCTTCCCCACGACGTGTCACATTTGGCAGGCTGTCCCCCGCAACTCTGGGGATTGCGTGGGGATTGCGTAGGGAGGGACAGCGCTTTGCACACAGCACAACAGGACACATCGGGAGATCCCCGCCTCGGCTCGCCGGACCACCCGGGGAGACCGTCGGGGCGGCTCATCACGAACAGCGCCACCGACAGCGCCACGAACGGGGCCACGAACAACGCCGCGGACGGAACGGCCGGGCCCGCGGGCGGCACGACCGGCGGGACCACCACCGGAACCTCCGGAGACCCACGTCTGAGCTGGAGCAGCACCGAACCGCACCGCCCGCCCCCGCTCCGGCAGCGCCGCGACGGGATCCTGCCCGCCGTCGCCGCCGCGCTCTCCGTGCGTGGCGAAAATCTCACCTGCACCGCGGGCAAGGCCGACCAGCCGCCCGCCCTGCACCCCCTCGTACAGGACTTCCTGGACACCCTCACCAGCGGCCAGCGGGAACGATTCACCGGTCGCTGCCCCGAGGCCATCCTGCTCTCCCGGCATCTCACCGCCGTCGAGGGCGCCCGTTCCAAGCGGGCCCAGCGCAAGCCCCTCACCCATGGCGAGGCCCGCCGGTCCCTCAAGCACGGCAAACTCACCGCGCGCCGCATCCGCGAGGACGGCGACCCGCTCCACGGCAGTTACGCGCCGCCCTGCCGCTCCTGTTCGGCGATGCTCGCCCACTTCGGCGTACGCCCCGTCGACCCGACGCAGAACGGCTGACCGCCCCGATGCCCGACCTCACCACCACCCGCTTCCCCGTCGCCGTCGACGTCGCCCTGCGCGAGGCCGGCTGGCAGCCGGGCCGCTGGGACATGCGACAGGCCGAGGAGTGGGCGGACACGCTGCGCGCCCACATCACCCCGGCCGGACACGTGCACGCCGTGTTCGCGGCCGTCGTCGAGATCTGGGCGGAGTTCGGCGGGCTGACGGTGACCGGGCCCGGACCGGGGCGGCAGATCGCCCCGACGACCGTACGGTTCGACCCGCTCGCCGGTATCCACCTCGCCCGTACGCTCGGCGACCTCGGGCGCTCCCTGGACACGGAGATCAGCCCGATCGGCGAGGAGGGCGACAGCCAGGCCGTACTCGCCGTCGACGCCACGGGACGCGTCTACTCCATCGACCACACCGGCGACTGGTATCTGGGCCCGCACATCGACCACGCGCTCGCGGCGCTGGTGACGGGAGCGCAGCCGCAACGGCTCACATCCGACTGAGAGCCGGACAGGACCCGGAGCGGGACCCGGACAGGACTACGCGGCGGCCCGGTGCGGCAGCACCGCCGACACCCGGAAACCCCCCGCGTCCGTCTCCCCCGACACGAACACCCCGCCCAACGCGTGCACCCGCTCCCGCATCCCCACCAGCCCGTTGCCACCGCTGGGCAGCCCGGCGTCGGCCACGCCGTACGACGGGCCGTTCTCCACCTGCATCGCGACCTCGGCCTCGCGGTGCGCCAGCCGCACCATCACCTTCGACCCCGCCGCGTGCTTGTGCACATTCGTCAACGCCTCCTGCACCACGCGGTACGCGGTCTGCTCCACCTCCGGCGCGTACGCCCGCGACGCCCCCTGCACCGCCAGCTCCACCACCATCCCCGCGTCCCGCGACTGACCGACCAGCGTCTCGATGTCACCCATACCCGGCCCGGCCTCCGCGGCGGCGGCCGAGGCGGCCGCCGCGGCCGCGACACCCACCGACGCCAACGGCACCGTCGAACCGCCCACGCCCCCCGGCGCCACATCGGCCACCTTCCGCGCCGCCTGCTGCTCCCCGGCGCGCAGGACACCCAGCATCTCCCGCAGCTCCGTCAACGCCTGCCTCCCCATGTCCCCGACCAGCGCGGCGTTCTTCACGGCCTTCTGCGGATCCTTCAACGCCACCGCCTGCAACGCGGCGGCGTGCACCACCATCAGGCTCACCCGGTGCGCCACCACGTCGTGCATCTCACGCGCGATCCGCGTCCGCTCCTCCGTACGAGCCCACTCCGCCCGCTGCTCGGCCCGGTCCGCGAGCAGCGACAACTCCTGCTCCAGACTGTCGGCCCGCTCCCGCAGGCTCTCCATGAGCCGGCGCCTGGCCCCCACGTACAGACCCAGGAGCACCGGCGGCAACGAGATGCTCAGCGCCATGAAGACAGCGATCAGCGGGATGTACCAACGCGCGGAGTCGATGTCCACACCACTGACGTCCTGCCGCGTCCGTACGAAGACGACGATGAGCGTCCCCACGAGCGACATCCCGGCCAGCGCGCCGATGATGCGGCGGGGCGCGTCGGACGCGGCGAGCGAGTACAGCCCCACGATCCCGAGCAGCAGCCCCATCTCGGCCGGCGTGACGGCGACGGAGACGAGCACGACGGCCATCGGCAACCGCCGCCGCAACACCAGCACGGACCCGACCAGCACCCCGAAAACCACCCCGAGGGCCACCGGCAACTGAGCGCTGTCGGCGAACCGGATCCCCTCGAACGCACACTCCAGGGCGGACGCACCGGCCAGCCCCACGTCCAGCACGACGCTGCGCCGCCGTCTCCACCACCAGAACCCGCGGGTGGTCAATCCCTCGGCCTCCTCGTGTGCCCCCGTTGTGGTCATACCGTCCAGCCTACGGGCGCCCGCGACTCAATTTCCGGCGAGTACGAACAGCACGCGAACGGGTAGGGCGTCGATCTATGACGTCGCGGGGAAGGGGGTTGGTACGGCATAGTGTTGGCTGCTGATTCGGCCCGCTCGGCGCGATGTCCGTTTCGGTGCTTTTGATCCCCCGTGGTGTAATTGGCAGCACTGTGGCTTTTGGTGCCATCTGTCCAGGTTCGAGTCCTGGCGGGGGAGCAAGCAAGTTCGGGTCCTGACCTCTCCGGTCAGGACCCGCCTTCGTTTCCTTCCCGAAACCCCCCGGTATCCTGCGGATGTCAAGCACCCCAACCATCCGAAGCCGAAGGGCAATCCCGTGAGCGCCAATCGCCCGGCCGCCGTCGTCGTCCTCGCAGCGGGTGAGGGCACCCGCATGAAGTCGAAGACACCCAAGGTTCTGCACGAGATCTGCGGGCGCTCGCTCGTCGGTCATGTCGTCTCCGCCGCGCGGGAGCTGGAGCCCGAGCATCTCGTTGTCGTCGTCGGGCACGCCCGGGAGCTGGTCGAGGGGCATCTGGACGGGACGTACGCCGGTGTGCGCACCGCCTTCCAGGCCGAGCAGAACGGCACCGGGCACGCCGTCCGGATGGCCGTCGAGGAGTTGGGGCAGGCCCCCGACGGGACCGTCGTCGTCGTGTGCGGGGACACCCCGCTGCTGGCCGGCTCGACGCTCGCCGCGCTCGCCGCGCAGCACGAGAAGGACGGCAACGCCGTCACCGTGCTGACCGCCGAGGTGCCGGACGCGACCGGGTACGGGCGCATCGTGCGGGACGAGGCGAGCGGGGCCGTCACCGGGATCGTGGAGCACAAGGACGCGACGGACGAGCAGCGCGCGGTGCGGGAGATCAACTCCGGGGTGTTCGCGTTCGACGGCCGGTTGCTCACGGACGCGCTCGGCAAGGTCCGTACGGACAACAGCCAGGGCGAGGAGTATCTGACCGACGTCCTCGGCATCCTGCGCGAGGCGGGGCACCGCGTCGGCGCCTCCGTCGCGGCCGACCACCGGGAGATCCTGGGCATCAACAACCGCGTGCAGCTGGCCGAGGCCCGCCGGCTGCTGAACGAACGGCTGTTGGAGCGGGCGATGACCGCCGGTGTGACGGTGGTGGATCCGGGGTCGGTGCTGATCGATGTGACGGTGACGTACGAGCCGGACTCGATCGTGCATCCCGCGACGCAGCTGCTGGGTTCGACGCATCTGTCGGAGGGCGCCGAGGTCGGCCCCAACTCGCGTCTGACGGACACCTTCGTGGGCGTGGGCGCCCGTGTCGACAACACGGTGGCCGTCGACGCGGAGGTGGGCGAGGGGGCCTCGGTGGGCCCGTTCGCGTACTTGCGTCCCGGTACGAAGCTCGGTGTGAAGTCGAAGGCCGGGACGTTCGTGGAGATGAAGAAGGCGACGATCGGCGCCGGTTCGAAGGTGCCGCATCTGAGTTACGTGGGTGACGCGACGATCGGCGAGCAGACGAACATCGGTGCCGCGAGCGTGTTCGTGAACTACGACGGCGAGTCGAAGCACCACACGACGATCGGCTCACACTGCAAGACAGGTTCAGACAACATGTTTGTGGCGCCTGTCACTGTCGGGGACGGTGCTTACACCGCCGCGGGGTCGGTCATCACGAAGGACGTCCCGTCGGGTTCGCTGGCCGTCGCGCGGGGCCAGCAAAGGAATATCGAGGGTTGGGTGGCCCGTAAGCGGCCGGGCAGTGCCGCCGCGCAGGCCGCCGCCGCCGCGGCCGAGGAGCTGGCGCTCGAAAGCTGACCGGAAACAGGCGCCTCGTGCAGCGCGTACCGTGATAGATGCTCACGTTCGGCTGGCTCGCAGGGACGCGCGGGTGCAGCGGCAATCAACACGTCTGAGGAGACTGTGCTGTGACCGGGATCAAGACGACCGGCGAGAAGAAGCTGATGCTCTTTTCCGGCCGCGCCCACCCCGAGCTGGCCGAGGCGGTCGCCCATACGCTGGGTGTCGGGATAGTGCCGACCAAGGCTTTCGATTTCGCCAACGGTGAGATCTACGTGCGCTATCAGGAGTCCGCCCGCGGCGCGGACTGTTTTCTGATCCAGAGCCACACCGCTCCGATCAATAAGTGGATCATGGAGCAGTTGATCATGATCGATGCTCTGAAGCGGGCTTCCGCCCGGAGCATCACGGTGATCGTTCCCTTCTACGGATATGCCCGGCAGGACAAGAAGCACCGTGGCCGTGAGCCGATTTCGGCCCGTCTGGTCGCGGACCTGATGAAGACGGCCGGCGCGCACCGCATCCTGACCGTGGATCTCCACACGGACCAGATCCAGGGCTTCTTCGACGGTCCGGTGGACCATCTGTTCGCGCTGCCGATCCTGGCGGACTACGTGGCGACGAAGGTCGACCGTTCGAAGCTGACGGTGGTCTCGCCGGACGCCGGGCGGGTACGGGTGGCGGACCGCTGGTGCGACCGGCTGGACGCGCCGCTGGCGATCGTGCACAAGCGCCGTGACAAGGATGTCGCCAACGAGGTGACGGTCCATGAGGTCGTGGGCAATGTGGCCGGCCGGGTGTGTGTCCTGGTGGACGACATGATCGACACGGGTGGCACGATCTGCGCCGCCGCGGACGCGCTGTTCGCGCACGGCGCCGAGGACGTCATCGTGACGGCGACGCACGGTGTGCTGTCGGGCCCGGCCGGGGACCGGCTGAAGAACTCGAAGGTGAGCGAGTTCATCTTCACGGACACGCTTCCGGATCCGGGCAATCTGGAGATGGACAAGATCACGGTCCTGTCGATCGCGCCGACGATCGCGCGCGCGGTGCGTGAGGTGTTCGAGGACGGTTCGGTGACCAGCCTCTTCGACGAGCAGGCGTAGTCAGGCGCAGTCAGAAATAGTCAAAGGCGCAGTACGCGGGTCCACGCACGGATCCGAAGATCGATTTCTGGGCGGCCTTCCCGCCGGGTAGACTCACGGAGTTGCTCGGCGAGGGAGGCCGCTTTCATTCGCGGCCGTCCGTTATCGACGCGCTCTTCGTAGCAGGCCGCCTGTCGTGGCCGGGTGACCAGAAGTTCCGTCGTCACCTATGTGTCATCTACGAGGAGTGCAGTCATGGCTGAGGTCAAGATCACCGCTGAGGTCCGTTCCGAGTTCGGCAAGGGCGCCGCCCGCCGTACCCGTCGTGAGAACAAGGTTCCCGCGGTCATCTACGGTCACGGCGCCGAGCCCGTTCACGTGTCCCTGCCGGGCCACGACCTGATGATGGCGCTCAAGACGGCCAACGCGCTGCTGAGCATCGACATCGAGGGCCGCAAGGAGCTGGTGATCCCCAAGGCCGTCCAGCGTGACGCGCTCAAGGGCTTCATCAAGCACGTCGACCTGCTCGCGGTGAAGCTCGGCGAGAAGGTCACGGTCGAGGTCGCGGTGCACACCGAGGGCGAGCTGGCCCCGGGCCCGTTCCTCCTGGAGAACGTGCTGAGCACCCTGACCGTCGAGGCCGAGGCCACGCACATCCCCGAGTCCGTCACGGTCTCCGTCGAGGGCCTGGAGGCCGGTGCCTCCATCGTCGCGAAGGACGTCCCGCTGCCCGAGGGCACGACGCTGGTGACCGACGAGGACGCGGTCGTCATCCAGGTCCTGGCCGCGCAGGCCGAGGAGCCGGCGGCCGACGACGCCTCCGACGAGGCCGCCGCCGAGGTCTGAGCCTCGGCCGGAACCTGACGAACGCTTTGCCCGACGGGGTGGCGGGCCGGTGCCCGCCACCCCGTCGTTCTTCCTTCTTCGTCCTGAGGAGACGCAGCGCAGATGACGACCGATGTCACCGCCCCGTGGCTGATCGTGGGCCTGGGCAATCCCGGTCCCGGTTACGCGGCCAACCGCCACAACGTGGGTTTCATGGTGGCCGATCTCCTCGCGGGCCGGATCGGCGGCTCGTTCAAACGTGCGCAGAAGGCCCAGGCGCAGGTCCTGGAGGGCCGGGTGGGGCCGATGGGTCCCGGCAGCCGGCGGGTGGTGCTGGCGAAGCCGCTGTCGTTCATGAATCTGTCCGGGGGGCCGGTCGCCGGGCTGCGGGACTTCTACAAGGTGCCGACGGCCAACATCGTGGCGATCCATGACGAGTTGGACATCGACTACGGCACGCTGCGGCTGAAGCTGGGTGGCGGGGACAACGGTCACAACGGGCTGAAGTCGATGACGAAGTCGATGGGCCCCGAGTACCACCGCGTCCGGTTCGGCATCGGCCGGCCGCCGGGGCGGATGCAGGTGGCCGACTTCGTACTGAAGGACTTCTCCTCCGTGGAGCGCAAGGAGCTGGACTTCCTCGTGGACCGTGCGGCGGACGCCGTGGAGTGTCTGGTGACGGAGGGCCTGGAGCGGGCGCAGAGCGCGTACAACTCCTGACAACAACGACCATTCGTCAGCCACAAGTTGACCGACCGCGTCCGGATGGCCAAGGATCGCGGTCCATGAAGCCGAGCTCGTCGCAACTGGCCCTGTCGGTGGGCCGTCGTGCCGCGATGGCGTTCGTCGCCGCGCTGCTGCTCGCCGCGGGTTTCTGGACGTCCTGGGGTACGGCGCAGCATGTGCTGCTCTCCAAGGGCCGCGAGCACGGGACGCTGTCGGTCACGGAGTGCGGCGACACGTCGTGCACGGGTACGTACGATCCCGAGGGCCCGCCCGCGCCCCGCGCCGGGGCGCCCATCGAGCGGTCGGTGGCGGTGAAGAAGGGCCAGGACTACGAGGTGGTGCTGAAGCCCGGTACGGACGAGCTGGTCCGCGCGGGCTCCTCCGGCGCGCTGCTCGCGTGGGTGCCGCTCGGTGGTGCGCTGCTGCTGGCGGCGCCGGTGGTCGGCGGCGGGCTGCGGCTGACGCGTACGGCGTGGGGTCTGGCGCTGGCGGGCGCGGCGCTGCTGGCGGCGGCGTTCTTCGCGCTCTGACACCGGTCACGGAAGCGCCGGACGAGCCGCGATCGGCCCGTCCGGCGCCCCTGGGACCTGCCCGAGGTCAGCCCGTGTTGCGCAACCCCGCCGCCACCCCGTTCACCGTGAGCAGCAGCGCCCGCGCGAGCAGCGGGTCCGGTGCCTCCTCGCGGGCCGCCGCCGCGCGCTGGCGCGCGAGGAGCGAGACCTGGAGGTACGAGATCGGGTCGAGGTAGGCGTCGCGGATGGCGAACGTCTGCCGCAGCACCGGGTTGGAGCCCAGCAGCTTCTCGCTGCCGGTGATCCGCAGGACTTCCTGCACCGTGAGCGCGTGCTCGGCCTCGATGGCGGTGAAGACGTGCTTCAGCTCGTCGGGCACGAGGGTGTCGACGTAGTGCCTGGCGATCCGCAGGTCGGTCTTGGCGAGGGTCATCTCGACGTTGGAGAGGAAGTTCTGGAAGAAGTGCCAGTGTTCGTGCATCTCGTCCAGGACCGGGTCGAGACCCGACTCGCGCAGTGCCTTGAGGCCGGAGCCGACCCCGTACCAGCCGGGGACGATCTGCCGGGACTGTGTCCAGCCGAAGACCCACGGAATGGCGCGGAGCCCGTCGAGTCCGGCGCCGGAGTCCGGGCGCCGGGAGGGGCGTGAGCCGAGGTGCAGGTCGGCGAGCTGGTCGACGGGCGTCGCCGCGAAGAAGTACGCGGGCAGGTCCGGGTCTTCGACGAGCTTGCGGTACGCGCCGTGGGCCGCGTCCGACACGGTGTCCATCGCGGCGTCCCAGCGCGCCAGCGCCTCGTCGGACTGGCGGGGCGCGGTGTGCAGCGCGGACGCCTGGAGGGTGGCGGCGACGGTCAGTTCCAGGTTCTCCCTGGCGAGGGCGGGGATCAGGTACTTGTCGGAGATGACCTCGCCCTGCTCGGTCACCTTGATCTCGCCCTCCAGGGTGCCCCAGGGCTGGGCGAGGATCGCGTCGTGCGAGGGGCCGCCGCCGCGGCCGACGGTGCCGCCGCGGCCGTGGAAGAGGCGGAGGCGGACGCCGTAGCGGTGTGCGACGTCGCGGAGCCGGCGCTGGGCGCGGTGGATCTCCCACTGGCTGGTGGTGATGCCGCCGAACTTGGAGGAGTCGGAGTAGCCGAGCATGACCTCCTGGACGTCGCCGCGCAGGGAGACGAGCCGTCGGTAGGAGGGGTCGGCCAGCATCTCGTCGAGGATGATGTCGGCGGCGCGCAGCTCGTCGGTGGTCTCCAGGAGCGGCACGATGCCGATCTTGGCCCAGCCGGAGTGCAGGTCGAGCAGTCCGGCCTCGCGGGCGAGGACGGCGGCGGCGAAGACGTCGTCGGCGCCCTGGCACATCGAGATGATGTAGGACTCGATGACCTCGGGGCCGAAGCGCTCGAAGGCCTGCTTGACGGTGTGGAAGACGCCGAGGGTCTTCTCTCCCGCGGCGTCCAGCGGGGCCGGGGTGGGGGCGAGGGGGCGGCGGGAGCGCAGCTCCTTGGCGAGGAGCTTCTGCCGGTACTCGCGCGGCATGTCCGCGTACCGCCAGGATTCCTCGCCGAGGCGGTCGAAGAGCTGGCCGAGCGCGTGGTGGTGGGCGTCGGCGTGTTCGCGTACGTCCATGGTGGCGAGCTGCAGCCCGAACGCGGCGAGTGTGCGGATGGTGCGGTCCATGCGGCCGTCGGCGAAGAGTCCGCCGCGGTGGGCGCGCAGGGAGGTCTGGATGAGGGTGAGGTCGTCCAGGAGCTGCGAGGTGCCGAGGTAGTCGCGGCCGCCGCTGTGCGGGGTGCCCTTGGCCAGGCGCTCGCGGGTGTTGACGAGCTTCTGCCGGATGCAGGTGGCCTTGAGGCGGTAGGGCTCCTCCGCGTTGAGGCGCTTGTAGCGGGGGCTGATCTCGGGGAGGCGGTCCAGGTCGGTGGCGAGCGAGTCCAGGAGTTCCTGGGTGGCGCCGGCGTACCGGATGGAGTTGGAGAGCTGGCCGCGCAGCTGGTCGATGAGTTCGAGCGCGTCGGTGATGCCGTGTTCGTGCTGGAGGATCAGCACTTCCCAGGTGACGGCGGGGGTGACGTTGGGGTTGCCGTCGCGGTCGCCGCCGATCCAGGTGCCGAAGCTGAGGGGGCGGGTGCCGGGGGGCAGCTCGACGCCGACGCGCTCCAGTTCGGCGACGAGGTCCTCAAGGACGTCGCCGACGGCTTCGGCGTGCAGTTCGTCGAGGTAGTAGATGGCGTTGCGGGCCTCGTCGGCGGGTTCGGGCCGTACGACGCGCAGCTCGTCGGTCTGCCAGATGAGGTCGATGGACTCGGCGAGCCGCAGGTCGTGGCGGCGCCGGTCGGCGGCGATGACCGGGACTTCGAGGAGTTCGGCGATGCGGCGGAGCTTGTTCAGTACGGAGCGGCGCGCGGCCTCGGTGGGGTGCGCGGTGAAGACGGGTCGGACGCTGAGGTTCTTGACCGTGGCACGCAGGTGCTCGGGGTCGGCGTCCTTGAGCCGGTCGGCGGTACGGGCGAGGAGCCCGCCCTCGGCGGCGCGGCGCTCGCGCATCTCGCGGCCTCGGTGGACCTGCTCGGTGACGTTGGCGAGGTGGAAGTAGGTGGAGAAGGCGCGGACGAGCTTCGCGGCGGTCTCCAGGTCGGTGTCGCCGAGCAGCGTGGCGGCTGCTTCGCCGTCCTCGCGGGTGAGGGCGCGGACACGCTCGACGAGGTCGAGGAGTTCGGGGCCCTCCTGGCGTACGAGGGTTTCGCCGAGGAGGTCGCCGAGCCGGCGGATGTCGGAGCGCAGCTCCACATTGGCGGTCGCGGCGCCCTCGGTCACGGTGCCCTGGGCTACGGCGCCCTCGGCGGTCGGGGTCTGGTCGGCACTGCTCACAGGTGCGGCTCCTTGCAGTGTTCGAGCACGTCGGGAGAGGAAGTTCTGGAGAGATTGTTCGACCGGACCGCGCTGTCCGACGTCACAAGGATAGGTGGCCTTCGCGCGTCGTTATCCACAGGCCCCTTGTCGCGTGCCTTCTCGCTGCCATACTTACGTTGCCGTAAGTTACGCGCCCGTAAACGGGCAGAATGCCGCATTCCACATCCCCAGGGGACACACCCATGTCGACAAGCCCTGACGTTCTCGGCGACTCCTCCCAGGCCCAGCCTGCGCCGGACGGTTCCTCCCTCCTCGCCGACCCCTCCGCGCCCTCCGCTCCTTCCGCCACGCTCGGCGGGGAGAGCAAGCGCTCGCTGGAGCAGATCACGCTGCTCCTGTTCATCGTCGTCCCGTTCATCGCCCTGCTCGGCGCCGTTCCGCTGGTCTGGGGATGGGGCGTGAGCTGGCTCGATCTGGGGCTGCTCGTGGCGATGTATTTCATCGGCTGCCACGGCATCACGGTCGGCTTCCACCGGTACTTCACGCACAGCTCGTTCAAGGCGAGGCGCCCGCTGCGGATCGCGCTGGCCGTGGCGGGTTCGATGGCCGTGGAGGGTCCGGTGGTCCGCTGGGTCGCCGATCACCGTAAGCACCACAAGTTCTCGGACGCGGAGGGCGACCCGCACTCGCCGTGGCGGTTCGGCGAGTCGCTTCCCGCGCTGCTGAAGGGCCTGTGGTGGGCGCACATCGGCTGGCTCTTCGACGAGGAGCAGACGCCGCAGCAGAAGTACGCGCCGGATCTGATCAAGGACCCGGCGATCCGGCGGGTCTCGCGGCAGTTCCTGCTGTGGGCGTTCGTGTCGCTGGCGATCCCGCCGCTGGTCGGCGGGCTGGTGACGATGTCGTGGTGGGGCGCGTTCACGGCGTTCTTCTGGGGCTCGCTGGTACGGGTGGCGCTGCTGCACCACGTGACGTGGTCGATCAACTCGATCTGCCACGCGGTGGGCAAGCGGCCCTTCAAGTCCCGTGACCGGTCAGGCAATGTGTGGTGGCTGGCGGTCTTGTCCTGTGGCGAGTCATGGCACAACCTGCACCATGCGGACCCGACGAGCGCCCGGCACGGTGTGCTGCGAGGTCAGATCGACTCCAGCGCCCGTCTTATTCGGTGGTTCGAGGCGTTCGGCTGGGTGCACAGTGTGCGCTGGCCCGACGCCGGACGGCTGGAAGCCCGACGGAAAATTGACCATCCCAACGCGGCATGATTGGCAACGTGGCGATCGACGGCGGTAAGAGCGACACCGACAAGAGCCGGACCACCTCTGGCGCGCCCCGGCGCTCCCGCCGGGTCCGGATGACGGGCAAGGAGCGTCGCGAGCAACTGCTGGACATCGGCCGCACCCTGTTCGCCGAGAAGGGCTACGAGGGCACGTCGGTGGAGGAGATCGCGTCGAAGGCGGGCGTCTCCAAGCCGGTGGTGTACGAGCACTTCGGCGGCAAGGAGGGGCTGTACGCGGTCGTGGTCGACCGCGAGATGCGCCAACTGCTCGACATGGTGACGAGTTCTCTTACGGCCGGCCATCCGCGCGAGCTGTGCGAGCAGGCGGCGTTCGCGCTCCTCGACTACATCGAGGAGTACACGGACGGTTTCCGTATCCTGGTCCGCGATTCGCCGGTGGCGCAGTCGACCGGCACGTTCGCGTCGCTGATCAGCGACATCGCCACGCAGGTCGAGGACATCCTCGGCATGGAGTTCAAGGCCCGCGGTTTCGACCCGAAGCTGGCCCCGCTGTACGCGCACGCCCTGGTGGGCATGGTGGCGCTGACGGGCCAGTGGTGGGTGGACACCCGCCGCCCGAAGAAGAACGAGGTGGCGGCGCATCTGGTGAATCTGGCGTGGCACGGGCTGGGCAATCTGGAGGCCAAGCCGCGGCTCATAGGCCATCGCAAGGTCTGAGAGCGAGCCGGGCCGGGGGGCCCGTGGTCGGTACCGCCGGGGCGCCACGTTCGCGTGGCGCCCCGGTTTTCTGTCGCCGCCCGGCCTCTCAGGTCACCGGTTCCAGGAACTCCAGCCGGTTGCCCACCGGGTCGTCGGAGTAGAAGCGGCGGTGGCCGGGGAGGTTGTCGTCCCAGGTCACCGGGGCGCCAAGGGCGGACAGCCGGGTCGCGTACGCGGTGATACCGGTGACCCGCAGGCCCGGGTGGGCCTTTCTCGCCGGGCGGAAGTCCGGCTCGACGCCGAGGTGGAGCTGTACGGGGCCGGCCTGGAACCAGCAGCCGCCGCGTGCCGCCAGAGCGGGCGGCTTGGGGATCTCCGTCATGCCCAGGATGTCGACGTAGTAGGTACGCAGTGTGGATTCCGAGCCCGCCGGGGCGGCCAGTTGGACATGGTCGACGGCCGTGATCATCAGGCTCGCCTCCGGGCCACCGCGAAGATCCGGCGGAACGGGAACACCGTGCCGTGCGGGCCCGGCGGGTATGCCTTGCGGAGCAGGTCGCCGTACTGGGCGAGGAATTCCGCCGCCTCGTCCGGGTCGTCGGCGAGTTCGGTGAGGACGGGGCGCAGGGCCGTGCCCTTGACCCAGTCGAGCACCGGGTCCTCGCCGGAGAGCAGCTGGAGGTACGTGGTCTCCCAGGCGTCCGTCGTGCAGCCGAGGTCCGTGAGGCGGACCAGGTAGTCGGCCGGGTCGAGGATGTGGACGAAGCGCCGGCCGTGGCTGTCGAGGCGGTCGCTCCAGCGCGGGGTCTCGCACAGTTCGCCGAGGAGCGCGTGGCTGGGGGCGGTGAAGTTGCCGGGGACCTGGAAGGCGAACGTGCCGCCGGGGGTGAGGGCGTCGATCCAGCCCGCGAAGGATTCGGCGTGGTTCGGGACCCACTGGAGCGCCGCGTTGGAGACGATCAGGTCGTACGGCTCCTCGGGTGTCCAGTGCGCGGCGTCGGCGGCCCGGAAGTCCAGCCGGCCGCCGCCGGCCGTGGGGCCCGCGTACTCCTTCTCCGCCCGCGCCAGCATCTCGGGCGAGAGGTCGAAGCCGGTGATGTGGGCGGTGGGCCACCGTTCGGCGAGGAGCGCGGTGACGTTGCCGGGGCCGCAGCCGATGTCGGCTATCCGTGCGGGCCGGTTCCCGTCGGGCAGTTCGGGGATGCGGCCCAGCAGGTCCAGGAAGGGGCGGGTGCGGTGGACGGAGTGGTGGAGGTACTGCTGCGGGTCCCAGGTCGGCGCGGGAGTGGCCGCCGGGCCGGTCGCCGGAGTCGCTGTCGAACTCATGTATGAAGCCCCCTCGGGATACGGAGCGGACGGGCGGATTCCCGTCCGCGCCCGACCATGCCCAAGCCTGCCTCCAAGTATATCTTGACGTCAAGAGACTTCATGTCGACAGACCCTCTACACTGATCGTCATGGAGGACGAGGTCGACCGTCTGGTCGCAGCATGGCGCCGGGAGCGGCCGGACCTCGACGTGGAACCACTCGAGGTGCTGAGCCGCGTCAGCAGGCTCGCGCGCCATCTCGACCGGGCCCGGCGGCTCGCGTTCTCGGAGCACAACCTGGAGCCGTGGGAGTTCGACGTCCTGACCTCGCTGCGGCGGGCCGGCGCGCCGTACCAGCTCTCCCCCGGTCAGTTGCTCACCCAGACCCTGGTCACCTCGGGCACGATGACCAACCGCATCGACCGGCTGGCGAAGAAGGACCTGGTCGAGCGGCTGCCCGACCCCAGCGACCGGCGCGGGGTCCTCGTACGGCTCACCCCCGAGGGGCGCGACCGCGCCGATCAGGCGCTGGCCGGCCTGCTCGCGCAGGAGCGCGCGATCCTCGCGGAGCTGTCGCGCGGGCAGCGCGGCGAACTGGCCGCGCTGCTGCGCCGATTGACCGCGCCGTTCGACAACGTCCCGGGCTGACGTACGGCCCTCCGGC
Organism: Streptomyces sp. NPDC057307; assembly: GCF_042667665.1. Taxonomy (NCBI): domain Bacteria; kingdom Bacillati; phylum Actinomycetota; class Actinomycetes; order Kitasatosporales; family Streptomycetaceae; genus Streptomyces; species Streptomyces sp. NPDC057307. Next base: position 137,942 of record NZ_JBHUZM010000003.1, read on the forward strand.
CCGGTCCGTGGTTCCGTGGGCCGCGCCCGTCCCGTGCTCGATCGCGGGACGGGCCCGATTCGCCGGACGGGCCGACAGAGGCCGTACCCCTTACCCCACCCGCACCGCGTCCGTGCCGCCGCCCAGGTCCACCGGGCCGACTCCCGCCCGGCGGGCCAGCGCGACCGCCGCCAGCGTCGAGTGCACGCCCAGCTTCCCGAGCACGTTCTGCATATGCGTACGGACCGTGTGCGGGGACAGGAAGAGGCGCTCGGCCACCGCCTTGCGCCCCAGGCCCGCCACCATGCAGCGCAGCACCTCCAGCTCGCGCGGCGTCAGCGAGTCGACCAGCCGCTCGCTGTCCGTGCGGTGCTTGCGCGCGGCGGTCAGCTCCCGCAGGACGTTCGTGAGCAGCGCGGGCGGCAGATGCGTCTCGTCGCGCAGTACGCCCCTGATCACCGCCAGCAGCCGTTGCAGCGAGCAGTCCTTGGCGACCCAGCCGGACGCGCCGGCCTGGAGCGCGAGTGCCGCGCGGCTCGGGTCGTCCTTCTCGGCGAGGACGACGCAGCGCACCGACGGCTGCCCCGAACGGACGCCCGCCACCAGCGAGATGCCGTCGACGAGCCCGAGACCGGCGTCGCCGTGGTCGGGTACGGCGCGGGCCACCGGGCCGCTGCCCGGACCCGCGACGATGCCCAGGTCGGCGTCGACCAGCATCACGTCGTACGTGCGCCCCTCCGTCGCCGCCCGGTCGAGACAGCGCAGCGCGGCGGGTCCGCTGCCGGCGGCGGCGACGTCCACGTCCGGCTCCGCCGCGAGAGCGGCTGCCAGCGACTCGGCGAATATGCGGTGGTCGTCCACCACGAGAACCCTGATACGGACCAATTGACACCCCCAGATGTCGGGGCGCGGACGACGCGGGTACGGCGCCCGAGTGGGATGGGGTTCGCGTCGCGTGGACACTGTGCCGCCACGGCCGCCGCCGTGCGGCTGCCCCACCCACCCCGGGCGTCGTACCCGACTGTCTCGCTTCCCTGATCAGCACCGGCCCCCACCGGTGCTGTGCATCAGCGTACGGGCGGGGGCCGGGAGCGGAAGACTATTTACAGAACTGATCGGCGACGGCTGGTTAGGGTGGGGCACATGTTTCGTATCGAGACAGAAGTCGACAAAGAACGACGCGCGTTGCTGGGTGAACGGATGCGGGCGACCAACACGGCCCGTTCACCGGTCCTGCGGGAGCTGCGGGGTTCGGCGCAGGACGAGGAAGTCCCGCTGCACGTGTGGCTGATGGAGGAGTCGACGGGCGCGCTGGCGGGCGGCCTCGCGGCCCATGTGTGGGCGCGCTGGCTCCATGTCGACCTGCTGTGGGTCGACGACGCCCACCGCGGCACGGGCCTCGGCACCCGCCTCCTCTCGGAGGCGGAGGACCTGGCCCGTACCCGGGGCTGCCTCCACGCCCGCCTGGAGACCTGGGACTTCCAGGCCCCGGCGTTCTACCGGCGCCAGGGCTACGACCTGGCGGGCCACATCCCGGACTACCCGCCGGGCGTCACGGAGTACTTCTTCACCAAGCGCCTGGCCTGAGCGCGCGGCCCGGACCCTCAGGCCAACCGGTGCGCACCCCGGGACGGGACCGCCGGGAAGACCCGGGGTGCCGTGTGGCCCGCCGACGCGAACGCCTCCAGGACCGCCTTCGTCACCGTGTCCGCGTCCGCCGTCTCCACCAGGACTATCGCCGAGCCGCCGAAGCCGCCGCCCGTCATCCGCGCGCCCAGCGCGCCCGCCGCGAACGACGACGAGACCACGAGGTCCAGTTCGTCGCAGGAGACCCGGAGGTCGTCGCGGAGCGAGGTGTGGCCCTCGATCAGGAGGGGGCCCACCGCGCGGACGTCGTCCCCGTCGAGCAGCGCGATGACCCGCTCCACGCGGTGGTTGTCGCTCACCACATGGCGGACGTAGCGTCGTACGTTCTCTTCCTCGTCCGCCAGCCGTTCCAGCGCGGCGGGCAGATGCGCGTACTCGACTTCACGCAGCGTGCGCACGCCGAGCGCCCGCGCGCCGGCCTCGCAACCGGCGCGCCGCTCGGCGTACGCGCCGTCGCCCAGGGCGTGCTTCACCCGCGTGTCCACGACCAGCAGTCGCAGCCCGACGGCCGCCAGGTCGAAGGGCACCTGGCGCTGCGAGAGGTCGCGGGTGTCGAGGTGCAGCGCGTGGCCGTCCGTGCAGCACGCGGACGCCATCTGGTCCATCACACCGCAGGGGACGCCGACGAACGCGTTCTCGGCGCGCTGGGAGAGCACCGCCAACTCGGGCGCGGACAGGCCGAGTTCGTACAGGTCGTTCAGCGCGAGCGCGGTCACGACCTCCAGCGCCGCCGACGACGAGAGCCCCGCGCCCGTCGGCACGGTCGACATGAGGTGGATGTCGGCGCCGGTGACGGCGTGCCCCGCCTCGCGCAGCGCCCACACCACGCCCGCCGGATACGCCGCCCAGCCGGTGTCCGTCAGCGGCACCAGCTCGTCGGGGGCGAGCCGCACCACACCGCCCGGGACGTCGGCGGAGTGCACGCGCAGCACCCCGTCCGTGCGCCGCGACACCGCCGCGACGGCGGTGTGGGGCAGGGCGAGCGGCATCACGAAGCCGCCGTTGAAGTCGGTGTACTCGCCGATCAGGTTCACCCGGCCCGGCGCGGCCCACACACCCTCGGGCGCCGAGCCGTACAACTCCTCGAACTGCGCCGTCACACGCTCCGCACCGCTCACGCTCCGCGCACCGCTCACCCGTGTGTCTCCTCTCGGCGTGCGAACGCCCACGCGTCCGCGACGATCCCCGCCAGGTCGGCGCGGCTCGGGGTCCAGCCCAGGCGCTCGCGCGCCGTGGCGGCGGAGGCGACCAGGACCGCCGGGTCGCCCGCGCGGCGCGGGGCCGCGACTTCCGGCACCGGGTGGCCGGTGACCGTACGGACGGTCTCGATGACCTCGCGGACGGAGAACCCGCTGCCGTTGCCGAGGTTGCAGACCAGGTGCTCACCGGGCACCGCGGCGTCCAGCGCCAACAGGTGCGCGTCGGCGAGGTCGGCGACGTGGATGTAGTCGCGTACGCAGGTGCCGTCCGGGGTCGGGTAGTCGTCGCCGTACACGGCGATCGACTCGCGCGCGCCGAGGGCGACCTGCAGCACGAGGGGGATCAGATGCGACTCGGGTTCGTGCCGCTCGCCGTGACTCCCGTACGCGCCCGCCACGTTGAAGTACCGCAGGGAGACGGCCGCCAGACCGTGGGCCACGCACTCGCCGCCGATCATGTGGTCGACGGCCAGCTTGGAGGCGCCGTACGGGCTGGTCGGGGCGGTGGGGTCGGTCTCGGTGATCGGCGTGGAGACGGGCTCGCCGTACGTCGCCGCCGTCGAGGAGAAGACGAGTTTGCGGACGCCCGCCGTGCGCATCGCCGCCAGCAGGGCCATCGATCCGCCGACATTGTTGTCCCAGTACTTCTCGGGCTTGGCGACGGACTCGCCGACCTGCGAGGACGCGGCGAAGTGCAGCACCGCGTCGTAGGAGGGGTCCAGCCACTTCGCCGCGTCCTGCACCCGGCCCTCGATGAATTCGGCGCCCGCCGGGACCGCTTCCCGGAAGCCGGTGGAGAGGTCGTCGAGCACGGTCACCTCGTGCCCGGCCTCCAGCAGGTGCGTGGCGACCACGCTGCCGACATACCCCGCGCCGCCCGTAACCAGATACTTGCCACTCACGCGCTCGCTACCTCTCGCAGTCTCTCGGCCGCGGTCTCCGGCGGCACGTCGTTGATGAAGACGTTCATTCCGGACTCGGATCCCGCGAGGAACTTCAGCTTGCCCGACGTCCGGCGGATGGTGAAAAGTTCCAGGTGGAGGGCGAAATCGTCGCGCCCGGGGGCGCGGAACGGCGCCTGGTGCCAGGCCGAGATGTACGGCGTCGGCGGTTCGCCCGCGCCGAAGATCCGGTCGAAGCGCCGCAGCAGCTCCAGATAGACCGCCGGGAACTCGGCGCGCGCCGCCTCGTCGAGCCCCCGCAGGTCCGGCACCCGGCGCAGCGGATAGAGGTGCACCTCGTACGGCCAGTGCGCCGCGTACGGCACGAAGGCCACCCAGTGCTCGCCCGCCAGAACCACCCGGCCGTCGGCGCGCTCGCGCTCCAGGACGTCGTCGTAGAGGTTGCGGCCGGTGGCCGCCCGGTGCTCGGCGACCGAGCGGGACATCCGTTCGGTTCGCGGGGTGACGAAGGGGTACGCGTAGATCTGCCCGTGCGGATGACCAAGGGTCACCCCGATCTCGGGCCCGCGGTTCTCAAAGCAGAACACCTGCTCCACCTGCGGGAGTTCGGCGAGTTCGGCGGTGCGGTCGGTCCATACGTCGAGGACGAGACCGGCCTGTTCCTCGGTGAGAGCGGCGAAGGAGGCGTCATGGTCGGAGGTGAAGCAGACCACCTCGCAGCGTCCGGCGTCCCCGGCGAGGGACGGGAAGCGGTTCTCGAAGACGACCACGTCGTAGTCGCTGTCGGGGATCTCGCTGAGCCTGCCCGCGGCGGCGTCGGTGGGACAGAGCGGGCACTCACCGGCCGGCGGGTGGTAGGTGCGGCCCTGGCGGTGCGAGGCGACGGCGACCGAGTCGCCGAGCAGCGGGTCGCGGCGGATCTCGGAGGTGGTGGAGATGGGTTCGAGCGGCCGCAGGTCCACGGCGTCGCGTACGGCGTCGTCCCGGGAGTCGTAGTAGATCAACTCCCGGCCGTCGGCGAGCGCCGTCACCGTCTTCTTCATCGATTCTTCCTCCGGCCGCACCCGGGCCCGCACACCGGACCCACACTCAAACAGAATTCAACATAACTAACCACGAGGCCACACGCACGTCAACGGTCGCCTCACTCGATCACGATCGAACAAAGAACACCACCAAAAGTGTTCAGTTTCGGTAATGGCAGGCGTAAGTTCCGACCAGTTGAGAGTTAACGTTCACGCGACGAAGCGGGTACCCCCATGCAGTCCCCCACGTACTACCTGGCCGAAGGACTTCGGCTCCCCACCAACGGGCTCGACTACACGATCCTGGCGATCTACTTCATCGTCGTCCTCGGCATCGGTTTCGCCGCACGGGCGAGCGTCAAGACGAGCCTCGACTTCTTCCTCTCCGGCAGATCCCTGCCGGCCTGGGTGACCGGCCTCGCGTTCGTGGCCGCCAACCTCGGCGCGACCGAGATCCTGGGCATGGCCGCGACCGGCGCGCAGTACGGCGTGGCCGTCGTGCACTGGTACTGGATCGGCGCGATCCCCGCCATGGTCTTCCTCGGCCTGGTGATGATGCCGTTCTACTACGGCTCCAAGGTGCGGTCCGTCCCCGAGTTCCTGCTCCAGCGCTTCGACAAGTCGGCGCACCTGCTCAGCTCGGTCCTCTTCGCCTTCGCCGCCATCCTGATCGCGGGCGTCAACCTCTACGCCCTGTCGATCGTGGTCGAGGCGCTGCTGGGCTGGCCCCAGTGGGTCTCGATCGTCGTGGCCGGCTTCTTCGTCCTCGCGTACATCACCGTCGGCGGTCTGTCGTCGGCGATCTACAACGAGGTGCTGCAGTTCTTCGTCATCCTCGCCGCGCTCATACCCCTGACCGTCCTCGGCCTCAAGCGGGTCGGCGGCTGGGACGGTCTGACCGACTCGCTGACCGCGAGCAAGGGTGACAACTTCCTGAGCGCCTGGGGCGGTACGGGCATCGGCGACGCCAACCCGCTCGGCGCGAACTGGCTGACGATCATCCTCGGGCTCGGCTTCGTGCTGTCCTTCGGCTACTGGACGACGAACTTCGCCGAGGTGCAGCGCGCGCTCTCCGCGAAGAACCTCTCCGCCGCCAAGCGCACCCCGCTGATCGCCGCGTTCCCGAAGATCTTCATCGTCTTCCTGGTGATGATCCCGGGCCTGGTCGCCGCCGTGATCGTGCCGAAGATAGGCACGGCGGGCTCGGACCTCACGTACAACGACGCGATCCCCCTGCTGATGCAGGAGTTGCTGCCCAACGGTGTGCTCGGGATCGCCGTCACGGGTCTGATGGCCGCCTTCATGGCCGGTATGGCGGCGAACGTGTCGTCCTTCAACACCGTCTTCACCACCGACATCTGGCAGAAGTACGTGGTCAAGGACCGCGAGGACGCGTACTACCTGCGCTTCGGACGGCTGATCACCGCGATCGGTGTGGCGGCCTCCGTCGGCACGGCGTTCATCGCCGCCAGCTTCTCCAACATCATGAGCTACCTCCAGACGCTGTTCTCCTTCTTCAACGTGCCGATGTTCGTGGTCTTCATCATCGGTATGTTCTGGAAGCGGGCCTCGATGAAGTCCGGTGCCTGGGGTCTGGTCGCCGGTACGACGGCCGCGATGATCAACTACTTCTGGATCTACAAGCAGGGCGTCATCGACATCCCCAGCGACCAGGGCGCCAACTTCGTCTCCGCGATCGTGGGCTTCGTCGCCGGCGCCGTGGTGATGGTCGTCGTCACGCTGTTCACCGCGCCGAAGCCGGAGTCCGAACTCGCTGGCCTGGTGTACGGGACGACGTCACCCGGCATGAGCGAGGCGCCGGCCGAGGGCGACGACGCGTGGTACCGCAAGCCGGCCCTGCTCGGCTGGGGCGCGATCGTCATCGCCGCGGCCTGCTACATCCCGTACTCCTTCTGACCGAAGCGGAGGCACACACCATGTCCGACCTGCACAAAGAAGTCTCCGAACTGGAAGGCAAGTCCGCCACGGCGGCCCGCCTGTTCGACATCCGTCTCATCATCGGCGGCCTGTTCACGCTGTACGGGGTGATCGTCACCGTCGCCGGTGTCTTCGTGTCCGACGCGGACATGAAGAAGGCCGAGGACGTCAACATCAACCTCTGGACGGGGCTGGCGATGCTGGCGCTCGGCCTGTTCTTCCTGGGCTGGATGAAGCTGCGCCCGACGGAGATACCGCCGCCGACGGCGACGGACACGGCGGCCGACGCGTCCGACGCCGGGAAGTAGGGCCTGTCCGGCGGATCTTAGCGGGCCGCGAAGATCCGCCGGAGGACCGGCCGCCGGGCGGGCCCGGTGGATCCTCGTCGTCCTGGGCACGTGTACTCACGCGCCGGTGCCGTCCGGCCCCGTCGTCCGGTGCGGCGGCCCGTCCGGCAGGACCGTCACGACCGCCCGGTCCAGCAGCCCCGTCCGCGCGGCCAGCGCCGCCGCCTCCAGCCGGGAGCCGACGCCCAGCTTCATCAGGACCCGCTGCACATGCGTACGGGCCGTGCTCGGCGCGATGCCCATGCCGGCGGCGATCAGCCGGGTGTCCTCCCCCTCGGCGACCCGTACCAGGACCTCGATCTCGCGCGGGGTGAGCATCCGCAGCAGCCGCTGCCCCTCGTCGTCCGGCTGGGCCGCCGGATTCAGCAGTTCGGTGAACGCGCCCTGCAACAGCCCCGGCGCCACGGCCGCGTCACCCGCCCGCGCCTTCACGATCGCCCGCTCGACGCCCTCGATGCGCTCGTCGTGCCGGACGTAACCGCACGCCCCGGCCGCGAAGGCGGCGGCGATACCGCGCGGGTTCGGCACCGGGCCGAGCACCACGACCGCCACCTGCGGGCGGTCCCGTTTGATCCGTACGATCGGGTCGAAGGCGCCGGGTCCGTCCGGTGCCGCGGTCCCCATCAGGCACACCTCGGGCGCCCGGCTCACGACCAGTTCGGCGGCGCCGGCCGTGGGCGCCGCCGCGGCGAGCACCCGGTGCCCGCGCAGTTTCAGGGCCGAGGCGAGCGCCTCGGCGAGTAGTCGGTGGTCGTCAACCACCATGAGCCGTACGCCCATTGAGCAACCCCATCCCCCCGCCGGCCCCGGGCCCCCCGGCCCCCCTTAGGGTCTGACCCGGCAAGCTACACGCTAGGCCGAAGTCGCGCGCCCCCGTACGGGTAAGTAGCCGCCTACTTGTCGAATTCGCCGCTATTCGGCGCGGATCAGGTGGCCGGATGATCGTCGATCGCCGGGCGGGCCGCGTACAGACGGCC